>JAYTRT010000140.1:0-6798 GCA_043746045.1 Actinomycetota bacterium
GACACAGAACGCTTCGTCGACTCGGTCGAGGAACGCGAGCATCGAGCCGACAGTCGCGCCGTCGCCCGTCTGCTCCTGCCCAGGTCGATCGCCGTGATCGGTGCGTCGGACGAAGTCGGATCGGTCGGACACGAGATGTGGCACAACACGTTCACTGGTTTCACCGGGCCCGTGTACGCGGTCAACCCGTCACACACGACGGTCGGTGGTCAGGTCGCCTATGCCTCGGTCAGCGACATCGTCGACGATGTGTGGCTGGCCGTCGTCGCCGTTCCTGCGACACATCTCGCGGCGACCATCGATCAATGCATCGCCAAGCGCGTCCGCGGTGCACTCGTCATCACAGCCGTCGACGGGTCGGACATCGACATGCCGAATCTCGTCGCCCACGCCCGACGCAACGGATTGCGGATCATCGGTCCGGCCAGCATGGGAGTCGCTGCGCCCAGTGGAACCGGTGGCTTGCAAGCGTCGCTCGTGCGCGGTCGACTGCCGTCCGGCAACCTGGCGATTTCGATGCAGTCCGGATCGTTGGGTGCCTCGTTGCTGCAACTCGCAGCTGATTTGCAGATGGGCATCTCGTGGTTCGTGTCGCTCGGCGACAAGAGCGACATTTCGGGAAACGACCTGTTGCAGTTCTGGGAGGACGACGAGACGACAGGCGTGATCGCGATGTACACCGAGACGTTCGGAAACCCGCGCAAGTTCGCCCGATTGGCGCGCCGGGTCGGCATCAAACGACCGATAGTGGCCGTCCGCACCGGCGCCGCTGCGATCGGCAGCGCAGCCGATGCTCTCTACCAACAGGCCGGCCTGATCGAGGTGCCGACCGTGCGCGCGATGCTCGACGTGGCGCGCGTCCTGTCATGCCAGCCCATTCCACGAGGACCCCGCGTTGCAATCCTCAGCAACGCGCGTAGCCCGGGAGTGCTTGCGGCCGCGGCCGTGGAGGCGGCCGGACTGATCGCAGCCGTCGCACCCCGACCATTGGATTGGCGCTCGTCACCCGCTGACTTTGCCGATGCGATCACCGCCGCCCTGGCCTCGGACGAGGTCGACGCGGTGCTTGTCATCCACGCCCCACCGCTCGCTGCCGCCTTGGCGCCCGTGACGGAGATCGATGCTGCCGCGGATGGTACGAAGCCTGTGCTGGCCGTGATGCTCGGTGGCGCCGACGGACCGCTGCTGTCGCATTCGGCGGTTCCTGCGTTCTCGTTTCCCGAGCCTGCCGCAGCAGTCCTCGGTCGGATGTGGGCGTATGGACGGTGGCGATCGACCGAGGCCGGCTCCACCGTCATCACGCCCGCCGATGTCGATGTCGAACGCGCGGCGGCGATCCTGCACCAATCGGGAGCCGTGACATTGACCCTCGACGACGCCACTGAACTGCTGGCCGCTTACGGCGTTGGAGCACCTGCCGGACGGGCGCTGCAACGTCCGTCGTCCGAGCAGTTGGTTGCGGCAGCTCGCGAGATCGGATACCCGGTGGTGCTCAAGTCGACGATGCGACGCGTCGGCAGGTCGGCGCGGGCCGGGATCGCTCTCGATCTGCCCGACGACCGCGCCCTGATCGGCGCGTTCGATCTGATCCGGAGCTCGCTCGGTAACGACGCCGACTCACTCGTCATCCAGCGGATGGCGCAGCCGGGCGTCGATGTACAGATCCACTGCACCACCGACACACTGCTCGGGCCTGTGATCAGCCTGGCGCTCGGCAGCCTCCAGACCACGACGCCGAGCGATGCGGCGAGCCGGCTGCTGCCGCTGTCTGTGGAAGCCGCCGGTGCGCTCGTGGATACGTCGCGTGTCGGACGGGCACTCGACTCTGCGGCCCTCGGTCGCGCTGCACTGATCGAGACGATCGTGCGGGTCGGCCAACTGATGGCCGACCACCCGGCCCTGGCAGAAATCGACATCAACCCCGCGATCGTCAGTTCCGAGGGCTGCTGGCCGACCGACGCACGCATCGTGGTCCAGTCCACGTCGTCGTCCGATTTCCCCCTCCGTCGCCTCGGCTGACGGGCTGTACCTTGGCGGTGTGATCGAACTGAAGATACGAAAAGTGGTGTCCATCGTCGAGACGACACGGACCGAGATGGGTGTGGCGGTGAACGGTCTGCGCCGCAAGGTGGCGACGGGAGTCGTGATGGAGAACCCGTTCGCGCGACGGTACGTCGACGACTTGACCGAACTCGTCGACCTCGGCGCTCTCCTCGGTCAGGTGTTGATCGAGGAAGCGCTCGCAGTCCTCGGCTGTGCCGTCGACGAGGTGGCTGGCTACGGCAAGGCCGCTGTCGTCGGTGTCGACGGCGAGATCGAGCACGCCGCCGCGCTCATTCACCCGAAGTTCGGGGCGCCGATCCGCTCGATGCTCGGCAAGGGTCCAGCCATCATCCCGTCGACGAAGCTGCTGGGTGGCCCCGGAACGCGCATCGTTGCACCGATCACCAATTGCTCGGACATCTGGATTTTCGACGACATGGACGCAATCGCGTTCAGCGTCGACGACGCGCCTCACGCCGACGAAGTGCTCGCTGTGCTCGCACTCGGTGTCGGTGGGCGTCCGCTGCACCGCATCGGGGCACCGAACTGATGTTCAAAGTGATGATCCTGCTGTTCAGGCGAGACGAGATGACGGCCGACGAGTTCCGGACGTGGTGGCTCGACGAGCATGCGCCACTGGCCGCGTTGCTTCCCGGCGCCAAACGGGTGCACTTCAATCTCGTTGCGGATGCCGGAGACGACGTACCCGACGGCGTGTCGGAACTGTGGTTCGACTCGCGGGAAGAATTCGACGCCGCGTACGCCACCGATCTCGGCCGTCGAGTCGCCGCCGACTCGCTGGCGCACGTCAGGGCCCGGACCCGGCTGGTCGTCGAGGAATGTCCGATCGTCTGAAATGTGGTTGTATCCACCCAATTGTCGAATATCCTGATCAACAATTCCGAGTATCTGTGGCGGTTCCCCCTTCCGTCACCGATGCTCGGGACACGGCCCTCCCCCGACCGATCAATACGAAGCGCTGATCATTGCCTGGCCACCCGGCACCGGTCTGGCGATGCACGATCGCAGCGGCTCACTGGCCGCCGTGCACCTCGTCAGCGGGCGACGACGCGATCGCTACCTGGAATCAGGTCCCACACAGACATCGGTCGCCGAACGGTGGCTGGAGGCCGGTCAGCAGGTCGGAACTCTCCGCCGATCACACCCACGAGGTCGTCAACGTGGACGAGATCGAGGCGATGTCGGTTCACGTGTACTCGCCCCCACTGTCCGACGACGCATTCCGTAGGAACAACGAACTCGAACGCGCGAACGAAGTTCCCGTCGACAGCTGACACGGCTCGGGCGCACCGACACCCGCCTCGACCTCATCGACAGAGTGACACTTTTGGCGGGACCCGACGAGCGATACTTGTCCGAAATGTCTTCTTGGCCTCCACCCGATCGACAGCGCGCCCAGATCAGCCAGATGCCGTACACACCGGGCATCGACGGCTTGCGGGCGCTGGCGGTCGTGGCGGTGATGGTGTATCACGCCAACCACGAATGGCTCAGCGGTGGCTTCCTCGGCGTCGAAGTGTTCTTCGTGATCAGCGGGTACCTGATCACCCTGCTGATGATCGGCGAGCACGAACGCAACGGCAGGGTCAAACTCGGACAGTTCTGGAAACGCCGCTTCCGACGTCTCTTGCCGGCCTTGTTCGTGATGATGGGCGTGCTCGCGCTGTACCTTGCAATCGTCTATCGGCGGCCGCAGGGGCGAACCCGGGGCGACTTCCTGGCGGGCATCTTCTACGGCAGCAACTGGTATCAGATCGTCGTCGGCCAGAGCTACACGGCGGCCGAGGCGTTCGCTCCGCTGCGCCATCTCTGGTCGTTGGCCGTCGAAGAACAGTTCTATCTGTTGTGGCCGCTCGTGATGGTGCTCATCCTGCGTAAGGGGCGCGATCGTCTGCCGCGCATCGGACTGTGGCTGGCCGGGATCAGCGCGGCAATCGCCGTTGCCGTCGGCATCATCTTCGTCAGCGGCGACGTCGCCGACCAGTGCGGGCCCGGCCCGACCCGCGGCTACGCGGTCGTGTTCGGACGCTGCATCAACATCAACGACACGCTGTACCTCAGTACGATCACTCGCGCCGGCGGACT
Source organism: Actinomycetota bacterium (assembly GCA_043746045.1). Taxonomy (GTDB): domain Bacteria; phylum Actinomycetota; class Acidimicrobiia; order Acidimicrobiales; family Ilumatobacteraceae; genus WLMZ01. The sequence continues at coordinate 4,150 of JAYTRT010000140.1, forward strand.
GCTGCTCGGGGCTGCGTTCGCAATGCTCTGGCGTCCAGTCGCCCTCTTGCGTGGACCGATGCGAGCCAAAGCTCATGTGCTCGATGTCCTCGCCCTTGTCGGTCTGGTCGGGCTCTGTGCGTTGACAGTCAAACTGTCGTTGTCCGGTTCGGGCGATTCGTTCGGCAGCAGGTACGACCCATGGCTGTTCCGCGGTGGATTTTTCATCACCGGTGTGGCCACGATCAGCATCATCGCCGCGACAGTGCACAGGCGCAGCCTGACGGGCAGAGTCCTCGGCAACCCGCTGTTCAACTGGATCGGCACCCGCAGCTATGGGCTCTACCTCTACCACTGGCCGATCTATCAGATCATCCGCAAATTCGCCGGCGTGCCGTTGACGATCAGGCAGTTCGTCGTGGCGATGGCCATCACGGTCCCGATCACCGAGGTCAGCTATCGCCTGATCGAGACACCGATCCGCCTCGGTCGTCTCAGCCGCTGGCTGCGCGGTGAGCAACGCGTGCGCGGTGGAACAGGCGCGCGCACCCGCCGACGAGTGATCGTGGTCGTCGCGATGCTGTCGACGGCGCTCGGCTTCGCCGGAGTCAGCCTCGCCGTGGCCAGGAACGTCTGCGTGGGCGACGTGGAGTGCAGCATCCAGGCTGCCAAGAACGAGGCTGCGGGCGGACCGAAAAGTGGCCCCAGCGCCGGTCCGGTGCCGACCCCGGTCACGATCCGGACCTCGACGTCGAGTACCACATCCGCTGCAGGCACCAACTCCTCCTCGACATCGCTCTCGACATCGCTCTCGACGTCGGTTTCGGTATCGGTCCCGACAGGGTCGACCACGGTGAACGGTTTGCCGACCGAAGCGACCCAGACGACTCAGGTCGATCCGAATTCGCCGACCACAATGACCGGTCGACCAACTCCGACGGGCCCGACACTGGTCGACGAGCCGCCGGTCGTGACGAGCGTCCCGACCGCCCCGTCGGCGACGACGGCCCCCGTGGCGACACCCGGTTCGACCGGGCCCGCTGCGACAGCTCCCGGTTCCACACAGCTCGGCGACACGACCACGACGGCACCCCGCGCCGTGCCGTCCAGTTCACCCGGGACGGGAATCCAACCGGTCGCTCTCGGCGAATCGGTGATGCTCGGTGCATTGACCAATCTTCAAGCTGGGGGATTCTTCGTCGATGCCTTGCAGAGCCGGCAGGGCACCGAGATGGCCACACTGGTCGAAACGATGCGCGCGGCCAACCAATTGGGTTCGGTGGTGGTGATCCAGATCGGCACCAACGGATCGGTGAGCACCAGCGATCTGAAGCGGATCATGGCTCAACTGCCACCTGACAAAACACCCACGGTCGTGTTCCTGACCGTTCGCGTTCCGCGCAAATGGCAGGACGGCAACAACATGCTGATCACGGCGCTCCCCAGCCAGTACCCCAACGTCAAGGTCCTCGACTGGGAGGCCGCCTCGTTCTCGACCAAGCTCTGCGCCGATGGCATCCACATCGCCTGCGGGGGCGGTGCAGCGCAGTACTACGCAAACCTCATCTTCGATGAGATCGGACGTTCCGACCTCGATCGTTGATCCGACGTGCTCGAATGCGACTCGAATCGGGCTCGAACTACGGACGGTCGCCGAACTCCGGACCCTTGGTGCGGGTTCGCTTCAGCTCCCAGAACTCCTCGAGTTCGGTCATGGTCGCGAAGGCATCCCAAAGCCGAAGTGAGTCGTCGGCGGATGGCACCGCGGTGATCACCGGGCCGAACGCCGCGACCTGACGACCGTCGGATGCGATGAACGCAATGATCGGCGTACCGACATCGGCGCCGACGAGCGCGAGGCCGGAATCCATTCGTGTGGTGATCTGCTTGTCCCACTGCTCATCCGTGGCAGCTGCCGCATGGGCCGGATCCAAACCAATCGCCTCGAGCGCCAAGGCGGGATCCCACATCCGCTGACCGTCGTGATGGATCCGCCGGCCGTATTCCACGTACAGGTTGCCGACAGCTGCCTCGCCGTCCGTTGCCCGAACCGACTCCATGACCCGCAGCAGGCCGTACGTCCACTGCAGCGGCTCATAGAAAGCATTGTCCGGTTCCGGCGCGTTCTTGATCAGCAAGCTGATCGGCTCCCAGGTGATGTCGAGGTCGCGCGCTGTCGCGATTTCACGAATCCACTGCGACGTCACCCAACACCATGGGCAGATCGGATCCACCCAGAATCTCACGCTCGTGCTCATCTCGGGCACGCTAACGGAGGTTGCCTGTTCGCGTTCCGGTCGCTGTCCACGCCCGACCGACAGTCGATGACGGACGGGTCAGACCCAGGTGATCGCGGAGTGTGGACCCGGCGTACTCCGTCCTGAACACGCCCATGTCCTGCAGTTCGGGAACGACGAGATCGACGAACTCGTCGAGACCGTGCGGCGTGATGTGAGGGACCAGGATGTAGCCGTCGGCCGCATCGGCCTGGACGTATTCGTTGATGGTTCGGGCGACCTCCTTCGGCGAACCGACGAACGACGACCGAGTCGTGACGTCGATGATCAACTCACGAATGCTGAGGTGTTTCTCGTCGGCGATCTGTCGCCATTTCCGGGCGACGCTCAGCGAATCCTTCTCGTGTCGGACGCGTCCCTTGGTGAGCTCCGC
>JAYTRT010000141.1:0-6793 GCA_043746045.1 Actinomycetota bacterium
GCCGTCCTTGCCGACCTTGTCGATCGCGTTGGCGATGACTTCGCCGATGGATGCGTCTGCAGCCGAGATGGTGGCGACGGCAGCGATGTCGCCCTTGTCGTCGACCTCTTTGGACTGGCTCTTGATCGACTCGACGGCCGCAGCCACAGCCTTTTCGATGCCGCGCTTGAGGCCCATTGGATTGGCACCGGCAGCGACGTTGCGCATGCCCTGGTGAACCATTGCCTGAGCAAGGACGGTGGCCGTCGTGGTGCCGTCGCCGGCAACATCGTTGGTCTTCGTAGCGACCTCTTTGACCAACTGCGCGCCCATGTTCTCGAAGGGATCGTCGAGTTCGACTTCCTTCGCGATGGACACACCGTCGTTGGTGATGGTGGGTGCGCCGAACTTCTTGTCGAGAACGACATTGCGGCCCTTCGGTCCGAGTGTGACCTTGACCGTGTCGGCCAACTTGTTCACACCGGCTTCGAGGGCGCGACGCGCCTCATCGTCGAACTTGAGAACTTTTGCCATGGCGGCTAGCTCACTTACTGACGATTGCGAGAACGTCACGGCTGGTCAGGATCAACAGATCCTCGCCGTCGATCGTGACTTCGGTTCCGCCGTACTTGCTGTACAGCACGATGTCGCCGACGCTGATGTCCAGTGCGGAGTGCGTGCCCTTGTCGTCACTCCAGCGGCCTGGGCCAACGGCGATGACGGCGCCCTGCTGGGGCTTTTCCTTGGCGGTGTCGGGGATGACGAGGCCGGAGGCAGTGGTCTGCTCGGCTTCGTTCGGCTTGACCACAATGCGGTCGTCCAGCGGCTTGAGGCTCATAGTGAGAAGCTCCATGTGTTGTTGGTGTCGTGTTTGATGACAGACCCGAAGTGTGGCGGTCTGCCGCACGGGCGTTAGCACTCGACGAGTGCGAGTGCTAATGGTAGGGGTATCCGAGCAGACTTGGCAACATTCGATTTCTCGGGACCGGCCTCTTTCGATTTCTCGGGACTGGCCTCCGCTGCGCTTTGGCCGAGCGGCTCACGTGCTCAAGGCAGCGGCGATGACCAGTACTTCGTCGTCGCGCTCCAGGCGCAACGGCTCTGACTTCGACGGGTTGACCACGACCTGGCCGGACTCGGCCCGCCGGTAGCCGATCGCACTCTGGCCGAGCGACGATGCGGTGGCGACGATGTCAGCGAAGTTGGCGGCCAACTGTGCGCCGTACTGCGGCGCGGGCCGCAGTTCGATCGAGCAGCCGGCTCGGTCGAACAGGTCGGAGAAGACCTGATCCAACTCCTGGCGCTCGCTCAACTGGGCCAACATCAGGCTGGTCAGTTCATCACTGACGACAAAGTCGTCGACACCAGTTGCTTCGGCCAACGGTGCGTTGCGCTGGTCGAGCATCTCGGCGACGATTCGCACCGGGCCGACATCATCATGCTGACGAACTTGGTTGAAGGCCAACAGCGTCAGAAGGGTCCGCGCATCGGCATCGTCGTCGGACATCTTCTTGCGGTAGCCGAGCACGATCACCTCGTGGAACGAGCGGCGTGCAGCGTGCGCAGCGATGAACTCGGGGCCACCACCGAGTTCACTGACCTCGAGCCCGACGTTCTTCGTCGACAGCTGACTGCGGATCTGATCGACGTCCACCAGGGCTGGATCGAGCATCAGTTCGATCGTCGTGCGGGCATCGAGGAATTCGTCCAGTTCGGAGATCACTCGCGGCCCGAGGTCGCTCCAACCGGCGATGACGATCCGTCGAGGGCCGGTGTCGACGACCGGCGCTTCGGTGACCATGATGGCCGGTGTGACGTCGATGGTCGTGACGTTGAACTTCGAATCGTCCTCGACGACGGCGACGAGTTGTTCACCGGCGCCGAAGATGTCGTCGGGTGCCGGATTGAGGCGGACGGCGTCGTCCACCCCGAGTATGCCGATGACGGCACATCGCTCGAACGCCATCTGGGTCTCGGCGTAGGTCTTACCGACCAACTCGGGGAACGGGGCGAAGTACATCTCGTCGCCGTCGAAGTCGAGCAGTTCGCGGAAGACTCCGCTGAGTCCACGCTGACGGCAGGCCTGCGCGGTGAGTTCGGCGACGACCTCGTCGGAGCTGACAGTGACGAGACGCTCGCCGAGCAACGATTTGAGCGAACGCGCTGTGCCGTTGTCGACGACCTCGGCAACGATGTGCGCGGCTTCGGAATCGTCGAGGCCGTCGGCGGCGCGAGCGGCGCGAATTGCGAGCAGCGTCTTGACGACCATCGTGTCGTTTCCTCCCCCCACGATGACGACGGACCGCGCGCGGTTGAGATTTGCCAATTCGAGGTTCTTTGCAACGAACGGCTCGCCTCGACGACACACGATCCGGGTGGTCTTCGAATCGGGGATCAGGTCGCGGAGCGTCTCCTCCATCACCGTCTTGTCGACGTCGGCGACAATGACGATCGCAGCGTGCTTCTCACTCTCGTTGGCGATGACGAGCTCGCTGACGATTGCAGGGACTCGGGCCGACCAGCCGAGGATGAGGGAGTGATTGGACTCGATGACCTTGCTGCGGCCCTTGCGCAGCTCCTCGATCCGCTGATCGACACCGTTGGCGATGAGCCCGATCAGACTGCCGGCGATGAAGATGCCCGCAAGAGTGACGAGGAGGACGATGACGCGCGTCGGCCAGTGGTTGTCGTTGGCGAACGTGCCGGAGTCGAGGACGCGCTCGACCGAGTTCCAGAACGCTTCGGGGAAGCTCAGGCCAGCGGCCCCGCCGTTGACGCCGGAGATGCCGAAGACCGTCAGGATGGTGGCTGCAACCACGATCACCGACAGCGTGATCAGCCCCAGCCAGGTGATGACGACGGACGGGCCACGCGACAGTGCGGTGTCGAACTTGTAGCGGATACGAGCGCCCAACGACGTTTCCGACCGCTCCTTGAGCGGCCTTTCGGAGAGTCCCGGTGACGCAGCCGCTCTGGTGCGATTGCCCCGGTTCACCGCTTTGGTCGGTCGACCGGTTGGGGACTTGACTTTCAGCAGGGTGCTCGCGGGTGGTCGATCGGACATGCAACGGCTCCAGGCTCGAGGGTTGCGGAAGTGTTGCAGATGTGCGGCCCGCCAGAGCGCGTCGTCACACGTCCGTCACGGGACGGTCAGGCATGGGCCCGATCACTTCAGGGCTTGCGTGAAGTCATACAACGTCGTGCTGCCGACTGTCACGGCCGTGAAGTGCTGCTCGACCCACGCGGTGATGGCGCTGCCGTTGGAGCTCCTTCCACCAGTGCCTCCGGCGATGTAGTAATGGATCTGACCTTTGGCGACGAAGCCCTGGAACGCTGCGAGCGTCGGGGTCGGATCGGTGCCGTTGAATCCACCGATGGCCATCACCGGATCGCCCGTCGCGAGCTGGTATCCCGACGCCTGATTCGCGCCGATCGTGGCCATCACCCACTTGTAGTTGCCGGCGTGGGCCTTGAGCAGCGCGACGAGTGCAGCGCTCGGCTTGCTGGCCTCGAGCAAGCCACCGATGCCTCCGCCAGGTAGCCGAGGAACTGTGCCCCCTGCAGTCGCACCGCCGGGAAGCGGTGCTCCAGGGATCTGCGGCTGCTGACCGCCACCGGGGAACTGGCCACCACCCGGGAACTGGCCACCACCGGGGAACTGGCCACCACCAGGGATCTGGCCGGTCTGGGCTCCGGTGCCTCCGGCGCGATTGGCGCCACCGTTTCGGTTCCCGCCGAACGGGTTGCCGCCGCCGAAACCGCCGAAACTGCCTCGCCCATTGCCTTCGGCCGGCCCGGCTGACGGGATCGATCCGGTGTGCGCAGTCGCTGCGGTCTGCAATGCATACGCAGCTGGTCCGGCGAGTCCGGCGACGAGCGAGGCGGCGACGGCCAACACCGCGATCACCTTGCCGAGCCGGTTCTTGAGCCATGGTCCAGCCAACAGCGCGACAGCGGCGACGATGCCGACGACCGGGACGAACGTTCGCAGCCACGAGTGCCAGTTGAGCGACCGGTCGAGCAGGATGAATCCCCACCACGCCGAAACCAGGACGGCGGCGGCGAGAACCGAACGGGTGGCCATCGCTGTGACCTTGCTCTCGGACCGGCGCTTCCACATCAGATGGCACCCGATGCCGATCAGCGCACCAATGGCAGGGGCCAGGGCAACCGTGTAGTACGGATGGATGATGCCCTTGCTCAGGCTGAGCAGCACGCCGGTGACGACCAGCCACGATCCCCACAGCAGCAACGCCGCCCGACTTCTGTCGACTCGTGGTCGGCGAATGGTCACGACGAGTCCCGCCGCGCCGAGGATCAGAGCCGCAGGGATCAGCCACGAGGTTTGGCCACCGAACTGACTGTTGAACATCCGCAGCCAACCGGTCGGGCCCCACATCCCGGCACCGTTCCGATTTGCGCCGCCACCGACGCTGCCGGTCTCGTTGCCACTGAGTCGGCCCAGACCGTTGTACCCGAAGATCAGGTTGAGCACGCTGTTGTTCGTCGAACCACCCACGTACGGGCGCCAGGACTTCGGCGCCAACTCGACGATCGCGACCCACCAACCAGCTGAAGCGAACATCACCGCTCCGGCCACGAGCAACTGCCACACTCGCTTGCGCAAACGTGGTGGCGCAGCAATCAGATATGTCACGGCGAAGCCGGGGACGATCACGAACGCCTGCAACATCTTGGCCAGGAAGCCGAAACCGACCAACACGCCGACAGCGACCAGCCACTTGGTCCGACCTTGCTCCAGCGCCCGGGTCATCGCATAGGCGGCCCCGACGAGGATCAGCACCAACATCGCGTCCGGGTTGTTGAAGCGGAACATCAGCACGGCCACGGGAGTCAGGGCCATGACCGCTCCGGCGATCAGGCCGGCGCCGGCACCGAACCAACGCCGGATCATGGCGTACATCAAGCCAACGGCGGCCACGCCTTCGAGCGCCTGGGGCACCAGGATGCTCCACGAATTGACACCGAACAGCCGAGCCGAGATCTCCATCGCCCACAGCGAGGCCGGGGGCTTGTCGACCGTGATGAAGTTGGACGCATCGGAGGATCCGAAGAAGAAGGCCTTCCAGCTCTTCGTGCCCGCCTGCACGGCCGCAGAGTAGAAGCTGTTCGCCCATCCTGATCCGCCGAGGCCCCAGATGTACAAGACGCCGGTGATCACGAGGAGTGCGAGCAGGCCGGGCCTGGCCCAGGACGGATCATCGACGGGTCCGTGGACGAACCGTCGCACGAACGACCGTCCGTCGGCCGGTGTCGCCTGATCATCAGCGTCTGGCGGGATCCCGTCGACGCCCGGACCTGAGTCCGGACCTCCGAGTGAATCGTCGTCGATCGTCGGTGGGGCGAAGAGAGTCGAACTCATGACCACAGACTGTGCCGGATTCCTCAGATTTTGCTCAGTGTCGCCGACGAATCGACTGAGAAACTGGGCGGAAGTCGGGATGACCGGTGGTGCGCGGTTTAACGTTCAGCGACATGGAGACAGGTCGCGCCAAACCTCTCGTTCTGACTGTGGATGACGAAGAGCACATCACGGAACTGATCGCGATGGCTCTCGGATTCAACGGATTCGATGTGGCGCGGGCCGCGAGCGGGCGGGCGGCGCTGACCGCTGTCGACGCCCAGCGTCCGGACCTGATCATCCTCGACGTGATGTTGCCCGACCTGGACGGCTTCGAGGTCGCGCGGCGGCTCCGCCAGAACGAGCGATCGTCGACCAGCGTGCCGATCATCTTTCTGACGGCCCGTGACGCAACGGCTGACAAGATCGAAGGACTCCGGCTCGGCGTCGACGACTACGTCACCAAGCCGTTCTCGATCGAGGAGTTGATCGAACGGGTCAAGGCGGTCCTTCGGCGCTCGAGTGGAACCGGCCCCGGCGATCACAAGCTCGTCTACCACGACCTCGTCCTCGACGAGGACACCCGCGACGTGTGGCGAGGTGACCGCCTGATCGAATTGACCGTCACCGAATACAAGCTGCTGCGCTACCTGCTCGCCCATGCTCGCCAGGTGTTGACCAGGGACCAGATTCTGGAAGCGGTCTGGGACTACACGTTCGCAGGCAACGCGAGCGTGCTCGAGACCTACATCAGCTACCTGCGTCACAAGGTCGACGTCGAGGAGCCGCCGCTGATCCACACGGTCCGAGGCGTCGGCTACACCTTGCGGTTACCGGCCGGCCGCTGACGACGCCAGTGCTGCGGCGGCTGGGTCTGCTGCGACGGCGTGATGGCGGAACAGCACCTTGTCCAGCAGCACGAACTGGATCAACCAGACAATGCCGAACGCCGTCAGACTGGCGGCCTGGATCGTCAACGTCCTCGACGTCGTGGAGAAGTGCTCGGTGTAGTGCGATGCAATCGCGACGGCCACCGTTGACAGGCTCAAGCCCGCCGCCGCCAGACCGAGGAACGGAAGCACTTCACCGTGGAGTGAACGACGGCCACTCTTGCCCCACACCCAACGCCGATTGAGTTCGAACGAAGGAATCGTGCCGACGAGGGTGGCGATGATGTTCGCGGTGACGGCGCCCGTCGTCCGGGTGGCGACCAACAGCGCAAGTACTATCTGGCTGACGGCGGTGGCAACGCCGGAAACAGCCGCATATCGAAGCAACTTGCGCAGTGTGGTCATGTTCTCGCGAGGGATTCGGCGCTGCGGAAAACCCAGCGCTGGAGGAGGATGAAACGGGCCAGTCCGACGCCGGCATTGACAACCGTGAGCGCACCGATCGCCTCCAGCGTACCCGTCGTGCCGGCCGCAGCGAGCGCGGACAGCGTGATGATGATCG
>JAYTRT010000142.1:0-19701 GCA_043746045.1 Actinomycetota bacterium
AAGCCGGCGCGACGTCCAACAACGACGTCGGTGATCGAGGCGCCCCCCGACCAGATGGCTCCCGGTCCACGAGAAGACGCTGCCAACGAGCTCCCCGAGGTGCTCGAGATTGTCGAGCCAACGGTCGAGCGCTCAATCGTGCCGACTCCGGAGCCGACAGTCGAACGGGCGTCGGGTTGGTACCCGGATCCCGACGACGTCGGAGGCCTGCGATTCTGGAGCGGTTCGGGATGGACCGAACATCGGGCCCGGTTGGCCGCACCGATTTCACCGCCCCCGGTGATCGCTCCGGTGGCGACTGTTGCGGCCGTGACGACGTCGGCGGTCAACAATCCCGCGGTCTGCTTGTGCGGCGTCGTGGCAGTCGGCAGCTGCCGAGTGTGTTCGCGCCCGTTCTGCCGGGCGCACATCTCAGAACTGCCCACGGAGGATCGGGCCTTCCTCCTGCGCTGGGATGCGTGGACCTGCGCCGGATGCATCGAGGTCGATCAGCGCGCCGCTCGCGCCTTTCAACTGGCCCGTTGTGAGAGCGTGGCTGCCCAGATCGCGACCATTCCGAAGATGAGTCGGGTGCGCACCATCACCGGCCTGCGCCCGCGGATGGCGAACATGTTCCATCGCAGCGACGTCGCCGGAGTCCGGCCGCCCCGACATGCTCGCGCCTACCTGATCGAATACGACGCCGGCGAACCCGACTCGACCTACGTCGGGTTGGCGATCTCCGCCGATGGTCGCACGGTCTTCGATGTCGGCGCCGCGATGAGCGGTGTCTCCAAAGCTCGTCTGGGTCCACAGGCGACGATCAAGGGGTATCTGATCCGCAAGGAGATCACCGTCGATGCACTGCGCGAGGCGTCCGCCCGCTCGACCAAGGATTCATGGTTCGAGTTCGCCTCCCGCGCCTATCTCCGTGCCGGAAAGCGTCTCGGCATCGCACCCGTCGACAACGGTTCCTGACCCGGTCAGAGGTCGGGTTCCTGCCAGTCCGTTTCAGGGTTGTCCTGGGCGAGGTGCTGGATGACGCGCCCGTCGACGGCATCGACGAGCACGAGACCGCGCCGACGCGGCGGGTTCTCGCTCGAGTAGCACAGGACCCGCCAGGTCGGTCGGCTGCGCAGTCCGCGCCACACCTGTTGCGCCGACGCGTGTCCGACGGCGAAGCCGATCACGGCGGCGGCAGCGACCAGCGCCTGCTTCTCGTCGACCTGCATCCGCCACCCGGAGGTGAGGCAGAGAATGCCGAAGCCGCCGAGCAGGATCGCGGCGCCGAGCATTCCGCGATTGACAGCGACGGGCTGGCCGTTCCGGGTCAGCAGCCACAGCAGGAAGCACCCGATGGCCAGGCCGAGATAGATCGCACCAGGGATTCGCCTGCGGCTGTTGTCCGGGAACTGATACGGACCAACGAACTCGCTGGCATTCAGATCGTCCGGCAGCGCGTCGCGAATCTCGTCCCGACCTCGCTTGCCTGCCTCGGTTTCGCCAGCACGTTCGACCATCGCTACGAGACTACGGTTCGATCAGGCTGACGGCCACGCCCTGCGCAACTTCGCCGCAGTGTCCGGCAGTGCTTCCGGCAACGTTCGAGTGTTCGCGGTGGCCGTCATGAAATTGGCGTCGCCATTCCAGCGCGGCACGACATGAACGTGCAGGTGCTGCCGGACGCTGCCGCCGGCTGGTTCACCGAGGTTGATCCCGACGTTCACGCCACCTGGTCGCATCACGGCCTTGACCACGCTGACGGCCGCGGTGACCGTCGACCACAACTCCGCTGCTTCCGCGGTCGTGAGATCTTCGAGGTCGGCGATCTCCCTGTAGGGCAGCACCAGCATGTGACCGACCGCGTACGGGAAGGCGTTCATGATCACGAACGTCTGTTTCCCGCGGTGGATGATGTGCAACTCGTCGTCGGACAGACCCGACCGCAGCATCTGCGAAAAAATGCTCGACGTGTCATCGCGATGCTCCTCTGCGCCGACGCCGATCGACTGCACGTACGTGGCTCGCCATCCGTTCCACAGCAGCTCCAGGGGGGTCATGCTCGGTCCGTTGGGTCAGGGCTGGGCGACGAGCGGGGTGCCGGCGGAAACCTCTGCGCGGAGCCGCGCGATGAAGGCATCGACCGGCACACCCCGCTCGACGTCACCCCCTCGTGGGTTGACGCCGAAGCTGTTCGCCGCGACGTCATCGTCGCCGACGACGAGCACATAGGGCAGCTTCTCGATCTTGGCCGCTCGAATTCGCTTGCCGAGCCCGTCGTTGGCGTCCACGACATCGACCCGGAAGCCCGCCGCGCGCAGTTCGTCCGCCTTGGCATGGGCGTATTGCTCGTGTGCGGTGGCCACTGGCAGGATCCGAGCCTGGACCGGAGCGAGCCAGGTCGGGAAGGCCCCGGCGAAATGCTCGAGCAGCACGCCGAAGAACCGCTCCACCGAGCCGAACAGGGCGCGGTGCAACATGATCGGCTGGTGGCGCGCATTGTCGTTGCCCACGTATTCGAGTTCGAAGCGTTCCGGCAGGTTGAAGTCGCACTGGATCGTGCTCAGCTGCCAGCTGCGGCCGATGGCGTCGCGTACGTCGATGTCGATCTTCGGACCGTAGAACGCGGCGTCGCCGTGCTTGTATTTGTAGGGCAGACCGTGACGTTCGAGCGCAACGCGCAGCGCCTCGGTGGCCTTGTCCCAGATCTCGTCCGAACCCACCGATTTCTTCGGGTCGCGCGTACTGAGGTTGGCCGTGAACTCCGTGAAGCCGAACGCACGCAACACCGAGAGAACGAAGTCGAGCAGCGATGCGATCTCGTCCTGGAGTTGGTCCTCCGTGCAGTAGATGTGGCTGTCGTCCTGGGTGAACCCACGGATGCGCATCAGACCGTGCAGCGTCCCGGCGCGCTCGTAGCGATACACGGTTCCGAGTTCGAACAGTCGCAGTGGCAACTCGCGATAGCTGCGCTGACGGCTGCGGAAGATGAGGCAGTGCATCGGACAGTTCATCGGCTTCATGTAGTAGGTGCCGTTGTCCATCTCCATCGGCGGGTACATGCCGTCCTTGTACCACGCCAGGTGGCCGCTGGTCTCGAACAGCTTGCCGTTGGCGAGGTGCGGCGTGTAGACGAACTGGTAGCCGCCCTTCTCGTGGCGTGAGCGGCTGTAATCCTCCATCTGCTTGCGCACGATTGCACCCTTGGGGTGCCAGACGGCCAGGCCTCCGCCGAGCTCGGACGGAAAGCTGAGCAGATCGAGCTCAGCGGCGAGTTTGCGGTGGTCGCGTTTCTCGGCCTCGATCAGCCGGTTGAGGTGCTCCTCGAGCGCCGCTTTCGATTCCCACGCCGTGCCGTAGATGCGTTGCAGCATCGGGCCCTTTTCGTTACCGCGCCAATACGCGCCGGCGACCTTCATCAGCTTGAAATGGCCGAGACGGCCAGTGGTCGGCACGTGCGGTCCTCGGCACATGTCGACGAACTCGGGCGTGTTCCGGTACACGCTGACGGTTCCACCGACCGCGATCTCGGCAGCGTCCTCGCTGGCTTCGTCGTCGTTCGGATCGAGCGGGGCGTCGGCCAACGAACGAACCCGTTCGATGATCTCGCATTTGTACGGCTGATCCGCGAACAGCACCAGTGCTTCGTCGATGCTCATCTCACTGCGCGTGAACGGCTGATCGGCCTTGATGATCTCGCGCATCCGAGCTTCGACTGCGGACAGGTCGTCCTCGGTGAACGTCGTGCCGTCCGGGAGGTCGAAGTCGTAGTAGAAGCCATCCGTGATGGCCGGTCCGATCGAATACTTGGCACCCGGGAACAGTTGGGTGACGGCTTGAGCCATCACGTGCGACGTCGAATGCCGCAGAACGTGCCGTCCCTCGTCAGATTCTGCGGTGATGATGGCGATCTCTGCGCCGTCCGGAAGCGGTGCGGTGAGGTCGGCCTCCTCGCCGTCGACGTCGGCGGCAACAGCGGCTTTGGCAAGGCCGCGACTGATCGACACCGCGACGTCGGCCGCAGTGGTGCCCGCTTCATAGGAGCGTTGCGAACCGTCGGGAAGGGTGATCGTGATCTCGGCCATGGCACCGGCCAGTGTAGGACCGGCCATTCGTGCAGACGCCGCAATTAGCTCGTCGCGACGCTCAGCGCAGGTTGACGATCGTCGCCCGATTGTTGGACGTGGGCGACGACGGCTGTCTCGCTGGGCAGCACTTCTGCCTTCTTCGTGGCGTACGTGTTGCGATATTCCTGCCCCGTGAGTTCACGGATCTCGAACATCAACTCGTCGGTGATCTGGCGCAGTACGAGATGATCGTCGAGCTTGTTTCGGTATCGCTCGACCTTGATCGGGCGTCCGATCTTGATCGTCGCCTTGCGATGGATCTTGGGCAACTTCGCGTCCGGGGGCTGGATCTCGCGGGTACCGATCACGCCAACGGGATAGATCGGACAGCCGACCTTCAAGGCCAGTCGAGCGGCACCCGTGTGGCCCTTGTACAGGAAGCCGTCGCGGCTGCGCGTTCCCTCGGGGAAGATCCCGAACAATTCGCCCCTCTTCAACACGGCCTCGGCCGCGTCCAATGCCGCGTTGCTCTTCTCCCCGCCGCTGCGATCGATCGGGATCATGCCCATCGCCGGGAACAGGAACTTCGTCTTCCACGAGTCCATGTACTCGGCTTTGCCGACGAAACTGATGTTGCGTCCGACGTGCAGCATCAAGAACCCGCTGTCGAGAAAGCTGATGTGGTTCGGGCAGAGAATCGCCGGACCATCGACAGGAAGCCGCTCGAAGCCCTGGAGGTCGAACGTCCACAGGCGTTTGGCGATGGGACGGACAATGGTTCGTGTGCGCCGCTGGATATCGCTCATGTCCTCACCTGCCCATCGACCGCCGGCACCTGGTCGATACTGTAAACGACTGCAACGCGCGCGTCAGCGACGCGGCTGTGACTTTCGTGTGAACGGCCGGCGCCGGCCGACTCACAGATCGACGCCGAGGAGCGTGGCGGCAGCACCGATTCCTGCGCCGTCGGCCGCCGCTTCGTCGATGGCCCGGACTGCTGTGCGTGTATCGAGATCGTTGTCCAGCGCATCGCGGACCTGTTCGAGAACCACGTCGGCGTCGCCGTTTGCGGCGTTCTGCCAGCGCTCGAGGCGGCCGACGGCTCGAGGCATCAACTCCTCGTCCCAGCTCCAGTCGTGACGGTAGTGGTGCTCGATGATCGCCAGCCTGATCGCGCGTGGGTCGTAGGTTTCGCGCAACTTGTCGATGAACACGAGGTTGCCGAGGCTCTTCGACATCTTCTTGCCGTCCATGAAGACCATCGGTCCGTGCATCCAGTGGCGCACGAACGGCTCGCCGGTGGCTGCCTCGCTCTGGGCACGTTCGCACTCGTGGTGCGGGAAGATCAGGTCGCTGCCACCACCGTGCAGGTCGATCGTCGTGCCGAGTTCGCGCAGCGCCAGCGCGCTGCACTCGATGTGCCAGCCAGGACGGCCGGCACCCCACATCGTCTCCCATGACGGCTCGTCGTCGGCCGACGGATGCCAGAGCACGAAGTCGAGCGGATCTCGTTTGTTGGGGTCGTCGACGTGTCCGCCGCGCTCGCGTGCGAGTTCCAACATCTGTTCACGCGAGTAGTGGGAGACGTCGCCGAAGCTCGGGAACTTCGACGTGTCGAAATACACCGAGCCACCCGATTGGTATGCGAAACCGCGGTCGAGAACCATGCCGATGAAACCGCGGATGTCGCTGATGGCAGACGACGCGCGTGGCGAGCTGTACATCGGGAGCATGTTCAGCGCGACCATGTCCCGCTCGAAACGAGCTTCCTCGCCGGCGGCCAGATCGAGGTAGTGGACCCCGAGCTGACGAGCCTTGGCGAACAGCGGGTCGTCGAGGTCGGTGACGTTGCGGACGCATTTGACCGTGTGCCCGAGGTCGATCAGCCGACGCTGCAGGACGTCGTAGATCACGTAGGTCGCGGCATGGCCGAGGTGAGTCGCGTCGTACGGGGTGATGCCACACGTGTACATCGTGACGATCTCGTCCGGCTCGAACGGCACGACAGCCTGACGGGCCGTGTCGTGAAGTCGCATCCGTTTGGTCGACAGGGTCACGTGGGGTTTCCTTCTACGGACGCAGCTGCGGTTTCAGCGGCCTTGTTCTTGTCCCTCGGGTCGCCGTGGATGCCCGTCAGTCGAGGCGCGACGCGGGTCTTGTAGCGGATGTTCAGCTGGAGCAGCACGGCTGTGAACGCTTCGATCGCCGTCGCATTGGACAGCTGGCCGGCGTCGAGGGGCCGACACCCGGGGATCTTGAGAACGATCTCGGCGATGATCTTGGTCGCTTCGGGATCGTCGCTGCAGATCAGCACGTCCGAATCGATCGGCTCGCCGAGATGACCCAGTTCGGTGGCCGGGAGGTGATGGAAGGCAGCAACGACACGGCACTTCGGAACGGCCGCCTGGACGTGTGCCGCAACGCTGCCTCGCGGCGGAACCAACGGCTGGAACTCGTGCCCGACCCGGACCAGAGCGTTGGCCATACTGACCACCACCTTGCCCTCGAGCTCAGCCGCGTACTCCTGCGCCGTTGTCGCCGCAGAGTCCCACGGTGTGGCGATGACGACGATGTCGCAATCGGCGGCACCCGGATTGTCGGCACACTGGAGCAGATCGGCGAGGTCGCCCCATTTGGCGACCAGCCCGTCACGCACCTCCATCGAGCGGTACTTCGAGCGGGAGCCGATGACACACGTGTACCCAACGGACGCAAGCCGCGCGGCAAGAGCGCTACCAGCGGGACCGGTGCCTCCCAGGATTCCGATTCGCATCCGCTCAGCCTGCCACAGCAGACCGCGATCTCCACGCCCCATCTCGCAGGGCCTCGTCGACCGCTAAGGTCGCCGACATGGGGTTGTTGTCTGGGAAGAACATCGTGATCACCGGCGTCCTGACGGATGCATCGCTTGCGTTCGGCGTGGCCAAGCTGGCCCAGGAGGAGGGCGCTGAGATCGTGCTGACCGGCGCCGGCCGCGCGCTCAGCCTGACCGAGCGTGTGGCTCGCAAACTGCCGAATCCGCCATCGGTGTACGAGCTGGATGTGACCGTTCCCGAGCACGGCGTCAACGTGCGCAACACGCTGACCGAGAAGTGGGGTCGGGTCGACGGTGTGCTGCACGCCATCGGATTCGCTCCTGCGAGCTGCCTCGGCGACGACTTCATGGCCGCGCCGTGGGAGGACGTCTCGATGGCGATGAACATCTCGACGTATTCGTTCAAGACGTTGGCAGACGCCTTCGTACCGCTGATGACGAACGGCGGCTCACTCGTCGGGCTCGACTTCGACAACTCGGTTGCCTGGCCCGCATACAACTGGATGGGCGTCGCCAAGTCGGCGCTCGAGTCGCTCAATCGCTACCTCGCCAAGGAACTCGGACCGAAGCAGATCCGTTGCAACCTCGTCTCCGCCGGACCGATCAAGACAATGGCCGCAAAGAGCATCCCCGGGTTCGCCAAGTTCGAGGACGTGTGGAGCGAGCGCGCTCCCCTCGGCTGGGATGTGTACGACTCAAGCGCTGTCGCCAAAGCTGTCGTGGCCCTGCTCAGCGACTGGTTCCCGGCCACCACCGGCGAGATCGTCCATGTCGACGGTGGGTTCCACGCCGTCGCTGTCTGACCACGCCGCTCACGTCCACATACCGCGCACTCCAGTGCTCACTCCGTCGTGGACACAGCACGGACTCCGTCGTGGATTCGGCACGGACCGGGCCCTCGGTGCGACGATGAGCGGCCCACGCGCCCACGCTGGCCCCGAGGGCGCGCTTCGTGCCGATCGCGCGACTGCTGAACTGTCACCTGATGAGCGGCGGTGTCGCTGACGAGCACTGATCCCGACGACCGCTGCCGGTACCGTGGCCGGATGAACGCCAACAACCGGCTCGCGCAGGAGACAAGTCCGTACTTGCGCCAGCACGCCGACAACCCGGTCGATTGGTATGCATGGGGACCCGAAGCGTTCGCCGCCGCGAAAAGTCGCGGTGTTCCCATCCTGTTGAGCGTCGGCTACAGCGCCTGCCACTGGTGCCACGTGATGGCGCACGAGAGCTTCGAGGACACCGAGGTCGCCGCCGAGATGAACCGACTGTTCGTCAACATCAAGGTCGACCGCGAGGAACGGCCGGACGTCGATGCGGTGTACATGGACGCAGTCCAGTCACTCACCGGCCGCGGAGGTTGGCCGATGACGGTGTTCCTCACAACGGACGGCGAACCCTTCTATGGCGGAACGTACTATCCGAAGGACACCTTTGTCGGGCTGATGGCATCGATCGACGATGTCTGGCGGAACAGGCAGGATGATGTCCGACAGAACGTCACGGCTCTGATGCAGGCCCTGACCCGCAGCTCCACCTTCGTCCCGACCGAAGCTGTCCCCGGCGCCGAAGCGATCAACGCCGCCTTGCAACAACTCGGTCAGACATTCGATGGCGACTGGGGCGGGTTCGGGTCCGCTCCCAAGTTTCCGTCGACGATGAACCTCGACCTCGTCCTACGCGCCCACGTACAACTCCCCAGTGAGGCCGCGCAGACCGTCGTCACGACATCGCTCGACGCGATGGCCAGCGGTGGGATGTACGACCACATCGGCGGCGGATTCGCACGCTACAGCGTCGACCGCGAGTGGCTCGTCCCTCATTTCGAGAAGATGCTCTACGACCAGGCGCTGCTGCTGAAGGTGTACACCCATGCGTGGCTCGTCTTTCGTGAACCGCGCTGGCAACAGGTGATCGAGGAGACGGTCGACTACGTCCTCGGCGAGATGACACATGATGAACCCGGCTTCGCCGGCGGGTGGTATTCCGCCGAGGATGCCGACTCGCCCGACGAGAGCGGCCACGGCCACGAAGGCCTCTTCTACACCTGGACCGCGCAGGAACTCGTCGATGTCTTGGGGACCGACCTCGCCGAGATCGCCGCCGACTTCTGGGAGGTCTCGGCTGACGGCAACTTCGAGGGACGCAACATTCTCACTCGGCTCCACCGCCGGGGTCAGCTCGATCGTCCACCCGAGATCGAACGCGCCCGAGCCGTGCTCTTCGCCGCTCGAGCCGACCGCCGTCGGCCCGGGCTGGACAACAAGGTGCTCACCGAGTGGAACGCACTGTTCCTGGCTGCGCTCGCCGAGGCGGGCTCGGCCTTCGGCCGCAACGACTGGCTCGAGGCCGCAACGACCAACGCCGATTTCCTCGTTCGCAACCTGCGCGACGAGCGGGGGCGATGGTTCCGTTCGTGGCAGGCCGACGGCTCGCCCCGCCGCAGGCACCCAGCGCTCGCCGCCGATCATGCCTGCCTGATCGATGCCTTCGTCCGATTGGCCGAGGCAACCGGAGTCGGACGGTGGATCAGCGAGGCGACATCGGTGGCCGACACCCTGCTCGATCACTTCTGGGACACCGAGCAGGGCGGCGTGTTCACCACTGCCGACGATGGTGAGGCCCTCATCGTGCGCCAGAAGGACCTGCTCGACAACGCAACACCGTCAGCAAATTCGACGACAGCGATCGCTCTGTACCGACTCGGTGCGCTGACCGGCGAGCGGCGTTTCGTCAACCATGCCGACCAGACCATGCAGCTGCTGGGCACGATCCTGGCGCAGGCTCCGACGGCCGGTGCGAATGCGCTCGCTGCAGTCGACATGCGCCGGACAGGTCTGGTCGAGATCCTCGTCACCGGCGACCGCCCCGATCTGGTTGCCGTCGCGCAATCCCAGTGGCTGCCCAACGCCGTACTGGCGTGGGGCGATCCGTACGACTCGCCACTGTGGGACGGCCGGGCCGATGGGTACGCGTACGTGTGCGAGAATTCCGTGTGTCGGTTGCCGGCGGAGGGTGCCGAAGAACTGGCAGCTCTGCTCGTGGCTCCACGCAGCATCAACTGACCCGAAAGGACGTCATGCGGAGAATCGGATTTCTCACGGTCGGTCTGGCATCGCTGATCGGCCTCACTGCGTGCAGCAGTGGCACGTCGTTGACCGTCACGACGTCGATGTCGGCGGGCGACCACCCGGCCACGTCGATCGGCACGCCGGGCACCACCGCGAGCGGCGGCAGCACGTCAGACACGACCACGCCGAACGAAAGTGTGCCATCGGCGATCAGCCTGCCATCGGCAATCAGCCTGCCACCTGTCCTCACCCTCCCGCCGGGCATCACCCTCCCCGATCTGTCCGGTGTCAGCCTGCCACCCGGCATCAGCCTGCCACCCGGCATCAGCTTGCCGACCGGCATCAGCCTGCCGACCGGCATCAGCCTGCCACCCGGCATCAGCCTGCCCGATCTGTCCGGGATCACGATTCCTGACCTGACCGGCATCAGCATCCCAGGCATTCCCGTCGGCACGTTCCCGGGCGAGTCGGCCGACTGTGCGGCATTCACGAGGGTGTTCTCCGAGGCGTTCGGGGCAACGAAGGACGGCACGAACGCGCTGCCGGGCGATCTGGCATCGCTGGCGGCGACCATCCCCGATCAGTACAAAGCAGATCTGAACGTGATCGGCGACGCGTTCACGAAGCTGCAGGCGGTGTACGCGAAGTACGGATACGACTACACCAAGATCCTCGGCGATCCAACGGCTCTGGCTGTACTGTCCAGCCCGGCTTTCGGCAACTCGCTCGGTACGTTGGAGACCTACTACAGCGGCAAGTGCTTCGGAGCAGGCAGCTGACGGACGCGCGCCGCTACCAGCCTCCCCGGTGAATGACCTCGTCAGGCCGGCGACGGTGCCGGCCGGCGCTGATGCCGCGCGCTGGCGTGCCCTCGCCAGAGTCCTGGCCGACGCCTGGTTTCGGCCAGCCGATCGCGAGCGCGCCGAGCAGGTCCAGTTCGCCGGGGATCCCCAGCGCAGCGCGCAGTTCTGTCTCACCGTTGAACACACCGAACAGCAGCGCCCCGAGCCCACACGCTTCGGCAGACAACAACAACGTCATCATCGCCATCGATGTGTCGACCGTCCAGTACGGCGTCGGCCACGCGTCTGCCGACGCGCCGAGCCCTGTCCGCGCCTTGTCCGGTTCGGCATATCGCTGGACGTAGGCGGAACGGTCGGCAAGTGGGAGCGCGATCACCGGTGCGCCGAGCAGTCCCTGCCAACGGAAGCCCCTGCGACGCTCGGCCGGCAGCGTGATGTCCCAGAAACGGGACGTCTCGGCACCGGACAACACGATCAGGTGCCAACCCTGGGTCTTGCCTGCACTCGGCGCGCGGGTGGCGAGATCAACGAGACCGTCGATCAGGTGGCTGTCGACGGGGCGGCCGTCGAATTCCCGGGTCATCCGCCGCGAGCGGACGACGTCCTCGAACGATCGAGGCAAGGAGTTCAGCGGGCGCCGAGCTTGACGAGATCCTCGGCCATCGTCCAGCCGTGAACGATCAGCGCGCCACCCTTTTTGACGTTGACCGTCGCGAACTGGGCGGCAACTTCAGGCTTGGTCTTCTCGGGCTTGAGTGACTCGTGGTCGAGGAATCCACTCTGACCATTCGTCTTGGAAACGAAGCTCTGCTCGTCGTAGGTGGCGTCGACCCCGAACCGCTTGGCCAGACGACGGCCCCAGGCGCGCTCCTCGCCGACAGCACGATGGCCGGGCCGAGGGATCATCTCGCCGAGCTGCTTGAACGCTTCCATGGCTTCGGCGGTGACGAATCGCGTGCCGACCACCACATCTTCGTCGGGGAATGCCATCAGGGCACGATGATAGGCCTCGCCCATCAGACCCTTGAGAACCTGATCGCGCTTCGATGTGCGCTTCACGCTGAGAACCCCGAGCAGAACGCAGGGCGTCCCACCGATCCGCTCCAGCGTGGCGAACATGAAGCCGTGGAGAACGCCGTCGATCCGGGCCGTGGTGCTGAGCACCCAGTCTTCTTTGGCCTTGGAAACGCTGCCGATGTCGAACGAACCGCCCATCGACGCCATCTCGTCGAGGTCGGCGTCGCTCAGCGCGGCGCAGTCCCTGGTATCAACCTGGATTGGCATTCTGTCTTGCTCCCCGGTTGTCGTGCGCTGCGGAGCAGCGCTTTTCCAAACAGACCACCATTCTGCCACCAAATCGCCCGATTTCGCTCACCGCACGACCGAGCTTGGTGAACGGACGATTACAACATCGCGGCCGACGACGGGTCTACAGGATCACTGCGTCGTGGCCGAATGCCACACGCAACTCGCCGACAACACGGTCGAGGTCGACGCAGAAGTCATCGGCGAGCCGGAGCGTCTTGCCGGCACCGAGTTGGACGAAGACCTGTGATTCACCGGGATGATCACGCAGGATGCGCTTGAGCTGGTGGATCTTCAGCTCGTTGAGCATGTTCGCGGGGAGCCGCAGCCGCAGTGGCGGCGAACCCGACGTGTCGAGACCCTCGAGGATGGCGATGTCCTGGGCCATGAAGCCGACCCGCGTCTCGTCCTTGCGGTCGAGGCGCCCCTTGACGGTGACGATCGCGTCGTCGATCAGGCGATGGCCCTGCTCCTGCAACATCCGCGGGAACACGGTCACCTCGAGCGAACTGTCGAGGTCCTCGAGGGTGAACACGGCCATCTGGTCACCCTTTTTGGTGAACTTCCTCGACAGCCCGGTGATCACGCCGCCGATCGTCAGCATCGCGCCATCCTCACGCTCGGCCGCCTCGGCAACGCTGCAATCGACCTTGCGACGCAGTGCGGCCTCCACGCCGAGCAGTGGGTGGTCACTGATGTACAGACCCAGCATCTCCTTCTCGGCCTTCAACCGGTGGGCCTTTTCGAACTCGAGGTCCGGGATCTCGACCCGCTCGTCGAACGTGCTGTCGTCGCCTGAACCAATGTCTCCGAACAGGCTCATCACACCCTGATCGCGCTCTCGTCGTCGTACGAGCGCACCGTCGATGATCTGCTCGAACACCATGATCAGCCCGCGTCGTGGATGCCCCAGCCCGTCGAACGCGCCGGCCTTGATCAACGACTCGATCGTCCGCTTGTTCAGCACGGTCTCCGGGACTCGCTCGACGAAGTCGTAGAACGATTCGTACGGCCCGTTCGCGTTGCGGTCGGCAACGAGGTTCTCGACCAGGCCCTCGCCGACATTGCGCACAGCGGACAGACCGAACGCGATTGCTCCCGGACTGTTGTGGGCCAACTCGACGCCGTCAGGAACCTCGTGCGGGGAGAGAGCAGCGAAGTCGCCGACAGACCGGTTGATGTCCGGTGTGAGTACCTTGATTCCCATCGTGCGGGCGTCGGACAGGTACACCGCGGCCTTGTCCAGGCTGCTCTTGACGCTGGTCAGGAGACACGAGAAGTACTCGACCGGGTAATGCGCCTTGAGGTAGCCGGTCTGATACGTGACGAGCCCGTAGCCGAAGGCGTGACTCTTGTTGAACGCGTAGTCGGCGAACTTCTCGATGACATCGAACAGTTCTTTGCCGAGTGACGTCTCGTAGCCGCTGTTGTTGCAGCCGATCTCGAACGCCTCGCGGGCTTTGGCCATGACCTCGCGGGATTTCTTGCCCATTGCCTTGCGGAGGTTGTCGGCCTCGGCGAGTGAATACCCGGCGAACCGTTGCGCCACGCGCATCACGCTCTCCTGATAGATCATCAGGCCGAACGTGTCCGACAGCACTTCCTCGGCGTCGGCGTGGAAGAACTCGACCTTCTTGCGACCGTTCTTCCGGTCGGCGTAGTCGTAGTGCATGTTGACGCTCATCGGTCCCGGGCGATACAGCGCAATCACCGCTGACACGTCCTCGAAGCTGTTCGGAGCGAGCGCCTTGAGCAGGGCGCGCATCGGGGGCGATTCGAGTTGGAACACACCGATCGTGTCGCCCCGGCTGAGCAGCGCGAACGTGTCGAGATCGTCGAGTGACACGGTGTCGATGTCGAACTCGGGGTCGCGGCGCGCGCGCACCATTGCAACGGCGTCGGTGATGACATCGAGGTTCCGCAGCCCGAGGAAGTCCATTTTCAGCAGACCGAGTTCTTCGACGCCGTGCATTTCGTACTGCGTCACAACAGGCGCATCCTCGGCGACACCGCCGGGCGCCGGCTTGCGCTGGACGGGCAGGTAGGTGGTCAACGGATCCTTGGTGATCACGACCGCCGCGGCGTGGATTCCGTCACTGCGCTTCAGACCCTCGAGCCCTTTGGCGACGTCGATGACCCGTTTGATGTCCGGATCGGTTTCGTACATCGCGCGCAGCTCGCTTGCCGCGTTGTACCCGTCGGCGTACTTCGGGTTCTGCTCGAAGCAGTACTTGAGCGGCGTGTCACGACCCATCACGAGCGGCGGCATCGCTTTGGCCAGCTTGTCGCCGAGGCCGTACGGAAACCCGAGTACCCGCGCGGCATCGCGCACCGCGTTGCGGGCCTTGATCGTGCCGAAGGTGATGATCTGGGCGACGTGATCGCGCCCGTACTTCTCTGCTGCGTACCGGATCATCTCGTCCCGGTAGCGAGAGTCGAAGTCCATGTCGATGTCCGGCATCGAGATTCTGCTCGGGTTGAGGAACCGCTCGAACAGCAGGTCGTACTTGATCGGATCCAGTTCGGTGATCCGCATGCAGTAGGCCACCGCGCAGCCCGCAGCCGAACCACGACCCGGACCGACCCGGATGTTCTGGTCACGAGCGTGCTTGATCAGGTCCCAGACGATCAGGAAGTAGCTGCTGAAACCCATGTCGGCAATGACCTTGAGCTCGTATGAAATGCGCTCGACGGCTGCGGTCGGCAGACGTTCGCCCCATCGCATCGTGGCGCCCTCCCAGGCGAGATGGGTGAGGTACTCGGTGTCGTCGGCGAAGCCTTCCGGCAACGGGAAGTTCGGCAATTGCGGCTTGCCGAACTCGATCGTCACATCGGCCCGTTCGGCCACCCAGAGGGTGTTGTCGCAGGCCTCCGGATAGTGACGGAACAGCGAACGCATCTCGTCAGCGGACTTCAGGTAATGCTCGTTGCCCTCGAACTTGAACCGCTTCGTGTCACTGAGCATCGCTCCGGTCTGCACGCACAGCAGCGCGTCGTGCGATTCGTGGTCGTGGCGATGGGTGTAGTGACTGTCGTTGGTGGCGATCAGGGGGGCGCCGATCTTCTTGGCGATCTCGATCAGTTTCGGGTTGGTCTCGAGCTGCGCCGGCAGGCCGTGGTCCTGCAACTCGACGAACAGGTTGTCCTTGCCGAAGATGTCCTGGAGCCGGGCAGCTTTCTCGATCGCACCCTTCTCGTCACCGTTGAGAAGGCTCTGCAGCACATGACCACCGAGGCACGACGTGGTCCCGATCAGTCCCTTGCTGTACTTCTCGAGCAACTCCCAGTCCATCCGCGGCTTGTAGTAATACCCCTCCATGAACGCAAGGCTGCTCAGCTGGATCAGGTTCCGGTAGCCCTCGTTGGTCTCGGCCAACAGGGTGAGGTGGTAGTAGAGCTTCTTGCCACCCTCGGTGTCGCCGCCGGAGTCGTCGACCCGACCTCGCCGAGTCGGCCGCTCGCGACGCGAATCCCACGCCATGTACGCCTCGGTACCGATGATCGGCTTGACGCCGACTTTCTGACATTCCTTGTAGAAGTCGAGGACTCCGTACATGTTGCCGTGGTCCGTCATGCCGAGCGCCGGCATCCCGTCCGCGGCGGCCTTGGCGACCAGTTCGTCCAGCCGGGCGGCGCCGTCGAGCATCGAGAACTCGGTGTGCACATGGAGATGAGTGAACGAATCCCCCAACGAACTGCCCTTTCCCGTGCCTGTCACCGGCCCGCGGAGGCCTGTTGTCTCGAACTGGAACGCCGTGATCAGAACCCTGAGTTACAGCGCTGTGATTCGTTCGACTGTAGCAGCGAGAGTCAGAGGTACGTCCCGGGTCGATCGTTGGCCGACACCGCATTCTGTCCGCCGGCGTCGCCGCCACCCGGCTGACCGAGCAGTCGTGGGTCGAGCCGCTGGTCGGAGCCCGGGGGGATCCCGCGCATCTGCTCGAACTGCTGTCGCGCCGCCAATTGTTGGGCGAACAATGTCGCCTGGATGCCGTGGAACAAACCCTCGAGCCAGCCGACGAGTTGGGCATGGGCGACCCGGATCTCGCTCGCGGTCGGGGCTATGCCGTCCTTGAACGGCAACGTCAGCATGCGCAGTTCCTGCTGGAGATCGGGCGACAGGGCCTCGGCCAACTCGACGATGGATCGCTCGTAGATCTCGGCCAGCCGCTCACGGCTGGCCTCGTCCAGTTCGGTGCCCTTGACCTCTTCGAGCAACTGTTTGACCATCGACCCGATGCGCATCACCTTGGCCGGCGCCGTCACCGTCTCCGTGACTTCCTCCTGCACCGTGGCTTCGAGACCCGTGGTGCCGGCAGGACCGGTCACGATCTCGCCGTGTTCGACCTGATCGGTCTGGTCGCTCGGGACGGGGGCGTTCTGTTCGGGGTTGGCATCAGTCATGAGGGTTCCTGTCTAGCGACGGCCGGTGGCCGCGAGCAAGGGTACGAGCATTTCTGCGCTGGTCAGGCTCCCATGACGACACACGAGTGGGTATGGGCCCGAGTCCGCCTGGTCGAAAAATGAGATCTCGTCCCGCGCGACCAGAGCGACATCGCCGAGACGGCCGGCGACCGGCGCAGAGACGGCCGGGCCGAACCACCCCTCGTCGATCACCTGCTCCCTGGTCACCACCCACGCGTGGTGCTCGTGCGCCTGGCTGCAGGCCTGGAGGAGATCGGAACGCGCTCCCGGTTTGGCGTGGAACCAACGAAAACGGCCTTCGCCGGACTGGATCCGAACCATCGACAACAGGTCTGGTGCGGGCCGGACGATGTTGTCACCGACGTCGACCTGGCCGTGGTCGGCGATGATCAGCAGCGCTGCATCGGACGGCATGACGGCCAGCACATCGCCGACGAGGCGGTCGACAGCGACCAGTTCGGCATCGTAGAACTCACCGAACCCGCGCTCGTGAGCCGTCTTGTCGATGCCGTCGTAGTAGGCGTACACGAATGGCTCGCCGGCGCGCAGCTGCCGCCCGATCTCGACCGCGATCGCGGACGACAGCCGCCAACCGACCAGATTCGAGCCGCGCAGATGGGCGTCGGTGAAGCCCGATCCCTGCAACTCGCCCTTGGTGATGACCGGCGGTGACTCACCGAGGAACGGGGCGAACGGTTGGAGGTCGCGCGGCGGAAACGAGCGGCGCAGGTCCTTGCTGTCGCCATGCCACCGCAACACGTTGATGATGTCACCACCGACGTCGAACCGGTATCCGATCAAGCCGTGCTCACCGGGGGTCAGCCCCGTGGCGATCGATGTCAGGGCTGTCGCGGTTGTGCTCGGCGCCACCGTGGTGATCGGTGTTCCGGCCATCGAAGCCATCGTGGGAACGAGGGCGAGTCGCTGCTGCAGCTGCTCCCAACCCAACCCGTCGATCACCAGCACGACGCGCTGCGGCGCCGCCGCGGCATCCGGCATCCACCGCGGAAGCGGAACGCCACGTGGGGCGAGCAGGGCCGGAATGATGCCGCGCACATTGGCGCCCGAATACTGCGGGAGGAGCGGCTTGTCGTTCACGAGTTCCCCAGTCCAGCACGTCCGTCTCGGCCACGCCACCTCGGCGACCCTCGGACCACGCTGCGGCGACGGCGGCTCGACCACGCTGCGGCCTCAGGACAACCGCCACAGTCCGGACGAGACCGCTACGATAGGCACGTGCGCGTTTCCACCAAAGGCGACTATGCCTGTCGAGCCCTGCTGTCGCTGGCGCTGCACATCGACGAGCCAGGACCGACATCGGTGAGCGACATCGCCCGTCGGACAGGACTCCCCCAGCCGTATCTCGAGCAGATCCTCCTCGCCCTCAAAGGCGCTGGGCTGGTGCGCTCGAAGCGAGGCGTCGGCGGCGGATACATCCTCGCCCGCCCGACCACCGAGATCCGCCTGTCGGAGATCCTGTCGGCGGTGGACGGTCGTATCTCGCTCGGCGACTTCGGCGAGCCCCACCAGGACGGCGCATGTGACCACGAGGGTCAGTGTGTGCTCCTTGCGATCTGGCATGAGGCCGGCGAAATGATGCGCCGCCACATGGAGGGCTTCACCCTCGCCGAGGTCGCGCAGGCTGCGCAGGGCAACAAGCCCTGGCCGGATCTCCTCGCCTCACCCGTTCTCTAGCGCCCGGCGGCTGTCGCCCCGTGACCGGCGTCTGCCGGTCTGGCTCGACGGTCTCGCGCTCGAATGTCTGGCTCGACGGCCTCGCTCAGGTTTCGCTCAGGCCGGCCAGGACGTCGATGAGGTCCGCGGGAAGCTCGGAGTCGAAGCTCAGTGGTTCGCTGGTGACCGGATGACGAAAACCGAGGGTGGCCGCATGCAGGAACGGCCGTGGCGACGAGATCGCCGATCTGGTTCCGCCGTAGGCGCTGTCGCCGACGACAGGATGACCCGCTGCAGCGAGGTGGACCCGAATCTGATGTGTGCGTCCGGACTCGAGATGACATTCCAGTCGACTGGTGTCAGCGGGCCGCTCGAAACGGGTGATGGTCCGGTACCGGGTGCGTGCCGGTTTGCCGTCGATGACAACCGCCATCCGTAGCGGATCTCGGTGGTCACGCCCGATCGGTGCGTCGATCAACCCGTTGGCCGATTCGAGATGGCCCCACACCAACGTCTGATAGGCCCGGGTGACCCGGCGCGCGGCGAGCGCGGCAACCAACATGTCGTAGGCGACAGCACTGCGCGCGACAACCATCAGACCGCTCGTTCCGACATCGAGGCGATGGACGATGCCTGGTCGCATCGGATCGCCCACGTCGGCGACCTCGGGATACCTGGCCAGCACGGCGTTGACCAACGTCCCGTCCGGATGACCATGCCCAGGATGCACGACCAGGCCGGCCGGCTTGTCGATGACGATGACGTCGTCGTCGGCGTGGACGATCGTGATCGCGATGGTTGCGTCGCCGACGGGGAGTTGGCGTCGCGGGATCTTTCCGGGATCGACTTCGACGATCTGACCGAGTCCGACCCGAATTTTGCCGCTGAGTGAGACCACACCGTCGATCATCGCCCCGCCGTCCGAAACGAGTGTGGCGGCATCAGAGCGACTGATATCGGTCAAGAGGGACACGATCCGGTCGAGTCGCTCGTTGGCAAGTGCGGCGGGGATTTCCTCGCGGATCATCTGGAAACCTTCCGGGACTGGAACAACGCTGAGAGCACGAGGAGAGCGCCCCCGATGGTGACCCCCATGTCGGCGACGTTGAAGATCGGCCACCAGCGGAAGTCGATGAAATCGATGACGCTCCCGTGCAACCATGCACGGCCGCGGAACAGTCTGTCGGCGATGTTGCCGATCGCCCCACCGACGACGAGACCAACAGCGATCGTCGACACCACTCCGCCACCCCGGCGGAGCGAGAGCAGCATCACGACGATGACGACCAGTGCGATCACCCCGATGTACGGGCCGACTCCTTGGGCCCGGGAAAATGCCATACCACTGTTGAACGTCAAGTTCCACTGGAGGGTCCAGATCACGTGCCGCGAGCGGCCGTTGCTTAGGGCGTTCAACGCCCAATGCTTCGACCATTGGTCGAGGGCGACGACGACGAGCGCCAACGCGATGCTGAATCGCACCCGCGACGCAGGCGCTGGTGAAGTCGGCGTTGTCGCCGGTCCACCCTCGGCGGGATCGATGCCACCCTCGAGCGGATCAG
>JAYTRT010000143.1:0-2127 GCA_043746045.1 Actinomycetota bacterium
GATGATCACGCCGACATCCTCGTTGTCGGCAACGGCATGGTCGGCCACCGCTTCGTCGAGGCACTCATCGAGCGAGACATGCTTTCCGAAAACCGGGTCTTGGTGGTCGGCGAAGAGTGGCGACGGGCCTACGACCGGGTTCACCTGTCATCAGTGTTCGACGGTGTCACCGAGGCCGATCTCCAGCTCGGCGAGGACGACGTGTATGCAACACCCGGACTCGAGTTGCTCCTCGGCGATCCCGTCGTGGACATCGACCCTGTCGATCGGGTGGCGCGTACGGCTGCCGGTCGCTCGATCTCATTCACCGAATGCGTACTCGCCACCGGCTCAGCGCCGTTCGTGCCGCCGATCCCAGGTACGGACGCGGCTGGTTCGTTCGTGTATCGCACCCTCGACGATCTTGCGGCCATCCGCGACTGGGCCAGCGGCTGCAGCAGGGGAGTCGTCGTCGGGGGAGGTCTGCTCGGACTCGAGGCGGCGAACGCTCTTCGCCTGCTCGGTTTGCAGACCACAGTTGTCGAGTTCGCACAGCGACTGATGGCGGTGCAACTCGATGACGGTGGCTCAGCAACGCTCCGTCGGCACGTCGAGGCCTTGGGGCTGCACGTCAGAACGGGCGCTGCCGCCACCGCCGTGCTGACCACACCAGACGGTCGTGTGAGCGGTCTCAGCTTCGCTACCGGAGACGACCTCGACACCGAACTGGTGGTCTTCGCCGCAGGGGTCCGGCCACGTGACCAACTCGCCCGAGCCGCCGGGCTGGGCGTCGGTGAGCGCGGCGGCGTCGTGATCGACGACGGCTGTGCAACGACGTCGCCGGGGATCTGGGCGATCGGCGAGGTGGCATGCCATCGCGGCCGGGTCTACGGACTCGTTGCGCCGGGGTACGCAATGGCGGAGGTCGTCGCCGACCGTCTTCGCGGCGGGCAGATGTCGTTCGAGGGCGCTGATCTTTCGACGGCGTTGAAGTTGCTCGGCGTACAGGTCGCCGGGATCGGCGATCCTCATGCGACCGGACAGGAGATCCTGGTCGCCGATCCGGTCGCCGGCACATGGCAGAAGGTGATCGTCGATGACGACGGCCGAGTGCTCGGAGCGGTGCTGGTCGGCGACACCGCACCCTTCGCGACCCTCGTGCAATGCGTGCGAGGTGCCGTGGTGGCACCCGATCTGATGGAGGTCCTGCGACCGTCCGTCAGCGGGTCGTCTGGTTCTGCGGACATGGCGGACAGCGCGGGCGTGTGCTCGTGCCACAACGTCGCCTGCGGAACGATCCGGGCCGCCGTGCGCGAGGGGTTCGAGGACGTTCCTGGCGTGAAGAAGTGCACGAAGGCGGGCACAGGCTGCGGTTCGTGCGTGCCGGTGATCCAGGAACTGATCGATTCGGAGCTCGCTCGCGGCGGCAGAATCGTCGTCAAACGTCTCTGCTCGCACTTCGCGATGACCCGTCCGGAGCTGTTCGAGCTGGTTCGGATGTCGGGCGTGCGGACGTTCGCCGAACTCGTCGCCCGGCATGGCACCGGGCGCGGGTGTGAGATCTGCAAACCGACAGTCGCTTCGATCTTCGCCTCGCTGTCGTCCACGTACATTCTCGACGGCGAGCTGGCCAGTTTGCAGGACTCCAACGATCACTTCCTGGCCAACCTGCAGCGCGACGGAACGTACTCGGTGATCCCGCGTGTTCCGGGAGGCGAGATCACACCGATCCAGCTTATTGCGATCGGTGAAGTCGCCCGAGACTTCGACCTGTACACCAAGATCACCGGTGGCCAGCGGATCGACCTGCTCGGCGCCCGAGTCGATCAGCTTCCGTTGATCTGGGCGCGGCTGATCGAGGTCGGCCTCGAATCCGGTCACGCCTACGGAAAGTCGCTGCGTACGGTGAAGTCGTGCGTGGGCACCACGTGGTGTCGGTACGGCGTGCAGGACTCGACCACGATGGCCATCGAACTCGAGCTTCGATACCGCGGACTGCGCTCGCCGCACAAGATCAAAATGGCTGTGTCCGGATGTGCTCGGGAGTGTGCCGAGGCGCAGAGCAAGGACGTCGGAGTGATCGCGACCGAGCGCGGATGGAATCTCTATGTCGGTGGCAACGGGGGTATGCGCCCCGCGCATGCCGAA
>JAYTRT010000144.1:0-2125 GCA_043746045.1 Actinomycetota bacterium
TACGCCCAAGCCGAGGGCTTCCTGCCGACCAAACCCCGCTTCGACGCCTTCCAGCGGCGGCTGAGCATGGAGAAGGGCGTCACGATCGGTTTGGCGATCTTCGCCTTCGGACTCGTTGCGTCGGTGGTCTCGCTGTTCCGCTGGAGCGACGCCAACTTCGGGTCATTGGCGCCGGCGGAATCGATCCGCACAGTGACGCCGGGTGTGTTGGGTCTGATGCTCGGCAGTCAGACGGTCCTCAGCGGATTGTTCCTGTCGCTACTGCGAATCCGAATCGTCCGTCCGGACCCGCTGGCCGTTGCGGAGATCGCCCCACAGGATTCGTCGCTTCTGCTCGGCAGCGCCGAAGCGGCGCCCGACAAGGTCGAGGCCGATTCGTAGGAGCAGGTGCGTTCGCAACAGAACGCGCCACTGGGCCGCTCGGGCCGACCTGGTCCAGCCCCGAGCAGCGGCGACGTCGGCCATCTGCCGGGAGAAGACGAGCTCCTCCTCGAAGCGCGATGCATCGACGGTCAGTTCGGCCGTCTGACTGCTGGAGTGTCGACGGTATTCGAGCAGCGGCGCGCGAATGCTGTACAGGCTCCTGCCGGCGAGCAATTGACGAACCGTGAAGTCGAGGTCCGGGACGAACCGCCACTTCGGATCGAACGGTGCCGTGCCGACGATGGCCGGACGCATGCACAGCGTCGGGCAGAGGATGTAGTTGCCGGCCAACAGCCGGGCCAGATCGCGATCACCGCGTACGTCGTGATCGTGCTTCTTGCGTGGAACGAGACGTTTGGCGATGTCGGGCGCGGTGATCGTCGGTGATCCGTCTGCGCCGATGATGGACACGTCAGTGAACACCGCCGCGGCATCGGGTCGAATTCGAGCACCCTCGAGCACCCGCGCTGCGTACGTCGGCGCGAGTCGGTCGTCGGCGTGCAGGACGGTGACGAGGGGCGCCCCACAGCGGCGGATGCATTCGTTCCAGTTGCCGGCCAGGCCGAGGTTGACGTCGTTACGGACGTAGCTGATACGGGCGTCACCGATACGTTCGACCTCCGCCTGCGCATCCTGCGGGCCGGCATCGTCGACGATGATCAGCTCCCAGTCGTGGACCGTCTGCTGGCGAACGCTGTCGATCGCTTCGAGCAGGTAGTAGACGTTGCGGTAGTACGGGATCGCGTACGAGATCGCCGGTGTCATCGCCGCTGGACCATGGGTCATGACGATAACGGCGCCGTAAAGTATCGGCCATGAATGACGGGCCGGGACAGGCACCAGCACCAGACACCGATGCGGGCGAGCTCCCCGCAACCGCCGAGGCTGCGTACGCGCATCGGCTGGAGCGGCTTTCGCATCGCGGTGGGATCGTTCGACGGGTGATCGACCCCCAGCGGCCCTACCGGTGGAACCTGCGCCGCCTGAACCCGGGCCTGACCTTGGACATCGGTTGTGGGATCGGGCGCAATCTGAAGCACATCGACGGCAACGGGGTCGGTGTCGATCACAATGCTGATTGCATCGCCGCGTGCCGTGCCGACGGGCTGACCGCGTACATCACCGGCGAATTCGCGACCAGTCCCGATGCTGTGCTCGGTCGCTTCGACTCGTTGTTGTTCGCTCACGTCTTGGAACACATGACCTCCGCCGACGCCGACGAGCTCGTGCGGTCGTACCTGCCCTACCTACGCGAAGGCGGACAGGTGATCGTCATCACCCCGCAGGAGCGGGGCCAGGCCAGTGACGAAACCCACGTGATGCTGGTCGACGAGGCAGCGATCCGCAAGATGGCCGGGCGGCTGCACCTTCGCACGGTTTGCGTTCGCTCGTTCCCGTTCACGAAGGCGATCGGCAAGGTGTTCACCTACAACGAGACGGTCGCCGTGCTGCGGCCGGCGAGCGCGTCGTGACGAGCGAGACAGACCCGATCTCGTCGACCGAGGTCGACGCGTTACGGGAGCAGAATGCGGACCTCCGTCGACGGGTCATCGCCGCCGAATCGGCAATCGAGGAGCTGCGTGCCGATGCACTCGACCGCCGTCAGCAGGTCCGTGCCCTCGTTGCCGATCTGCCGGTGGCGATGAGCCGCAAGACGCTGTTGCGCCAGGTGGCCAGCGATGCCGTGCATCACCCGGACAAG
>JAYTRT010000145.1:0-6783 GCA_043746045.1 Actinomycetota bacterium
TCTCGACCGTGCCGACCTCGACGGCCGTGCCAGTGTCGACAGTGCCGGCGTCGTCAACACCTGTCACCACGCCTGCAACCACACCCGCAGCGCCGCCGCCGGCCACTGTTCTGCCGACGGCCGCGAGTACGACCAAAACGGTCACATCGATCGTTCCCGGCATCGCGCCGAACACGAGTTGCCCGATCACGGTCACGTTCACCCCGACCGCTTCCGGCATCCGCACCGCCTCGATCAACATCGGTTCGTCCGCCGCCCAGTACACGTCGATGCTGGTCAGCGGGACCGGCGTCTACACCCCGGCGTTCATCGCTCCGGCCACGGCCACCCCCGGGCGCGACCTGGTGGTCGGCGGATCCGGCTACCCGGTGAAGACCGATCTGACGCTCGGATGGAGCGACGGCTCGGGCGATCCAATGACGGTCACCACCGATCAGTTCGGCAAGTTCGTCGCTCATTTCCCGGTCGACCTCGGTCAGCGGCCGGGGCCCACCACGCTCATCGCCCGGGCTCCCGACGGGTCGAGAGCGAGTGTGACCGTGGACGTCGACCGCGTCCGTCGGCAGACTCCGGCCGTGCCTGGTCGACGAGGCTAGACAGCGACAGTCGCCGAGACGACGTCAGACGTTGACGAGGTGGCCGCTGATGAGGAGACCCTCACTGCACTGACCGGGAGCGCCGGGCGCCGTGCAATCGAGCTTGAACACGAGCGTCGAGCCAGCGGGAAAGACGATCGGGCTGACCAACTGCAGCACATCGTTGTTGTCGACGACGCGGTTGAGATCCCATCGGACTTTGACGACATCGTTCTGCAGCACCGTGGCCAGGCCTGTGTCCCGTTTCGTGTTCTGGATGACGAAGTCCGTGATGCGCAGTTCTTGGCCGGCGGGCACTTGATACGGCGTCTGGCCGCTCGCGCCAGGATCGACATCCAGCTCGATCCGCATGCTGAACAGTGTTCCCGTATCGGCTGTGGACGCCGGCGTGACCGGAGCAACGACCGGCGGCTGGGTTGGTTGGGTCGGCGCAGGAGCTGCGACGGTCGTCGTGGTCTGGCCCGGAATGGTCGTACCGGGCGTCGTCACAACGGGAGTGGTCGTTGTCGTCGGGACGGTCGGACGCACGGGCGTGGTCACGACCACAACGGCGCCGGGCGTCTGGCGTACGGCATCTTGGGCAGCCCGTCTGGTCGCCGGCCGGATCAACCCGAACCATGCCGCGACCAGTGCTGCCGCCAACAGAACCAGGCCGATCGCGCGGCGCCCGACCCTGTCCGGAACGATCGACGACTGTACAAACGTGGCGTTGGCGGTCGCCGTCGGGAAACCCTGCTGGTCGGCCTCGATCGAGAACGGGATCGTGCGTGAACCACCGCCCCATTGCCGATGGACGGCCTTCATCCGCAGCCTGACGAGACTGGTGCCACCCGGCTCGACGCCGACGGCGGCCGGGTCGAAGTCACCGTCGAGGCGTTGCGAGGTGTCGATCAGGTGCAGCCGGCAGTTGGCTTGGCTGTTGCCCTTGTTTTCGACCAGGAACTCGAACACGGCGCGCCGTCGACTCCTGGCCACAGGCTGAAGAAGCAGAATCTGACGGTCGTCGAAGGCGCCCATGATCACGGTTGTCTCGGCGATGATCACGTCGTCGGGATCCTCGAGCGGAATGATCCGGATCGTGAGTGGCGCCGGCCCCGCCGGAGTGCTGGACAGGCGCGGTGGACGAACCGTGACCTCGATCACCTGACTGGTTCCGCCGAACAGGGTCACCGTCGGCGGATCGAGACGGACCCAGCCGGCGAGTAACCCGGCGGGGACGAGCGTGTACGTCTCGGTGTGGTTGCCGATGTTGAACAGCGACAGCGAGATTGTCTCGGTGGCGCCGGGCTGCACAGCCACACCGGCCGTCGAGAACTGCGCTTGAGCGACCATCGCCGCCGACCATAGTCGCCCCGGTGGTCGCGCGGGTGGTGTCGATAGCGTCGTTCGACGTGGCAGCGGCGAGAGGTGACGAGGACTCCGATCACGAACAGCCTGCGGCACTGATCTTCGATCTCGACGGAACGATCGTCGACAGCGAGACCGTCGAGTACGAAGCAATCCGGTCGGTCTGGGCCGAACACGGTGTCGACTATCCGGCCGCCCGTTTCGCCGACGTGATCGGAACCACCGGGCATCTCGGATGGCTCGAGCAGCTCGAGACAGAGCTGGGACGCACCGTCGATCGGCCGTCGTCGCATCAGCATCATCTCGATGTGCACAGTCGGCTCACGGCTGCCCTGCAACCGCGCGAGGGAATCGTCGCGCTGATCGACGAAGCGTTTGCGGACGGCGTGCCGATGGCCGTTGCGTCGAACTCGCCTCGATGGTGGGTGCAAGCCCGCGTCGATGCGGCGGGTTTGGCGCATGCGCTGCAGACCATCGTCAGTCTCGACGACTCCAGTGCGCCGAAGCCCGACCCGGCACCGTTTCGTGAGGCCTGTGCGGCGCTCGGCGTCGAACCGACGTCGTCGGTTGCGTTCGAGGACAGCTCCACCGGGGTCCGGTCGGCCCGCGCCGCTGGTCTGTACACCGTTGCCTGCGCCGGCCCCCTGTCACGAGGCCACGATCTGAGTGCCGCGGACCGGGTCATCACATCGCACACGGAGATCACGCTGGCCGAGCTGGGGCGTGCTCTGCGGGTCCGCCGCGTACGATGAACGTGTGCCCACCAACAGTTCCGTGAGTGGTCGGCCGTGGTAGCCGGCTTTCCCTCTGCTCGCCCTCGCCGGCTGCGGTCCACACCGGCGATGCGCGAACTCGTCGCCGAGACCTCGCTCGGTGTCTCCGACCTCGTCGCGCCACTTTTCGTGCGCGAAGGCATCGAACAGCCCGTGCCGATCCTGTCCCTTCCTGGCGTCGACCAGCACACAGTCGCCAGCCTGCTGACCGAGGTCTGCGGCCTCGCCGATCTGGGCGTGAAGGCTGTCATCCTGTTCGGCGTTCCCGCTGTCAAAGATGCCATCGGATCGGGTGCGTTCGACCCGGACGGAATCGTCCAGGTCGCCCTTCGCGCTCTTCGCGCTGAACTCGGCGACCGCGTCGTGCTGATGGCCGACCTCTGCGTCGACGAATACACCGATCACGGGCATTGCGGTGTGCTCGATGCCAGGGGAAATGTCGACAACGACAAGACCCTGCAGATCTACGCACGCGCCGCCGTCGCCCAAGCAGATGCCGGCGCCCATGTCGTTGCACCGAGCGGGATGATGGACGGTCAGGTCGGCGTGATCCGTGGAGCACTCGACGCAAACGGCCACACTGACGTCTCGATCATGGCGTACTCGGCCAAGTACGCGAGTGGCCTCTACGGCCCGTTTCGCGATGCCGTCGGTGTCGAGATCGTCGGCGGCGGCGACCGCAAGGGCTATCAACAGGATTGGCGCAACGCGCGCGAGGCCCTGATCGAGGTCGAGGCCGACATCGCCCAGGGGGCCGACATGGTGATGGTCAAGCCGGCGTTGTCGTACCTCGACATCATCGCTGCGGTCCGCCGGCGCACGGACATCCCGCTCGCCGCATATCACGTCAGCGGCGAGTACGCGATGATCAAGGCCGCGGCGGCCAATGGCTGGATCGATCACGACGTCGTCGCGCTCGAGCAATTGACAGCCATCAAACGAGCGGGGGCCGATGTGATCCTGACGTATCTGACGAGATGGTTCGCCGAGCGAACGGCCGCGCGCTCGTGATCCCGTATTGCGACGAGACGCGCTGTCCGGCCGCGGGTTGCCGCCCAACGGTGTGCACCGGTGCCGGCATTCCCTCGAACATCGAGCTGTTCGAGCGTTCGTGTCGGGCAATCCCCGGTGGCGTGAACTCGTCGATTCGCGCCTTCAAAGCCGTTGGCGGTACCCCGTATGTGGTGGCGCGCGGTCAGGGCCCGTATGTGTTCGACGTCGAGGGCAAGCGGTACATCGATCTCGTCCAGAGTTACGGCGCCGTCATCCTCGGCCATGCTCACCCGAGCATCACCGCAGCGATCGTCGCTGCAGCGTCGGACGGCACGTCGTTCGGTGCGCCGACCCCACGTGAGATGAAGCTGGCCGAAGCAATCGGCGAGCGCGTGCCGAGCTGCGAACGGGTGCGGCTGATGAACAGCGGCACCGAGGCCACCTCCACCGCCGTGCGACTGGCCCGTGGAGCCACCGGGCGAGATCTGCTGCTCACCTTCAACGGCAACTTCCACGGCGCCACCGACGCGCTGCTGGCCGCCGGTGGCAGTGGTGTCGCGACGCTCGGCCTGCCCGGTACTGCCGGTATTCCGAACGCGACCGTCGCCAACACGATCGTCGCTCCGTACAACGTGGTGCCCCATCTGACCGAGGACGTCGCCGCGATCATCGTCGAGCCGGTCGCGGCGAACATGGGTGTCGTTGCGCCGTCGCCCGGGTTTCTCGAAGGACTACGCGCTGAGTGTGACCGGGTCGGTGCGCTGTTGATCTTCGACGAGGTGATCACGGGGTTCCGTCTCGGCACCGGTGGCGCACAGGCCAAGTACGACGTCCGTCCCGACCTGACCTGCTTCGGCAAGGTGATCGGTGGGGGTCTGCCGATCGGTGCCGTCGGTGGTCGGGCCGACATCATGGAAGAACTGACCCCTCTCGGCAAGGTGTTCCATGCCGGAACGCTGGCGGGCAATCCGATTGCGACGGCCGCCGGTCTGGCTGCACTCGACCTGCTCACCGGTGACGTGTACATGGAGCTGCTGGCGCGGGCGCGACGGTTGTCCGGTGTGCTGCGCGATGCCTGTTCCGCGGCGGGGCTGATCGCCCAGTTCCCGGTGGTCGGCACGTTGGTCGGCATGTACTTCGGTGACGGTGACCTGCCGACCAACTTCGACCAGGCCAAGACGACGAATGAATCGGCGTATGCGGCACTGTTCCAGGGTGCGCTGCGCGAGGGCCTGGCCCTCGCGCCCGGTGCCTACGAAGCGATCTTCATCGGTATGGCCCATGACGACGCAGTCATCGACGAGATCGCCGTCCTCGCATTCGCGGCAGCAACCCACGCCGTGGCAGCCCTCACCTGAGTTTCGTCACGTGGCGATCCAGAACGGGTCACCAGCCAGAGTTTCGTCACGTGGCGATCCAGAACGGGTCACCAGCCAGACCGAACCGGCACGAACCCCGCCCTCGGAGTGAATTTGAGTGGCCCACGCACTCACGCTCGCCCCGAGGGCGCGGTTCGTGCCGGAGGGGCGGAACTGCCGGAGTTTCATCACGTGGCGATCCAGAACGGGTCCAGCAGCCGGACCGAACGGGCGCGAACCGTGCCAGTTCACGAGGCCGCTGCCGCCGACAGACGAACGGGCTCGCCTACGCTCGAACGATGCGGCAATTCTTCTCGTGGAGACTGTGGGCCGCCCTTGCCGCACTCGTCGTTCTTGCGCTGGCGTGGAAGACCGTCGCCCCCGGGGCCGGCGTCACGGCGGTGGGACCAGGCGGCCCGAAGCAGCGAACGGTGCAGTTGGTGTCGCTCGTCTACTCGGTCATCCCTTCGGAAGGGTTCTCGGTGGCCGGGGGCACTGTCGTCGGCTCGGCCGACTTCGTGCTCGACGGGCAACGGACGATGCATGTCTACCCGGGCACGCTCGGCGAGATCGCATGCCCGGACTACACCGCGATCGGCCGATGCGTGGTCCTCGCCGACCTGCTCGGTGAGGCCGTCGTCTGGTTCGCGCTGGCCCCAGTGCAGACGGGGCTGAAGGTGTTCGCTCCGCCGATCGTCGAACTGCTCCCCAACAGCGTTGCCCGATTGGCGAACGGCTGGCTGGTGCCGTACGCGAACGCGGTCGCCCGTCGGTGTGACCACGACACGGCATCGTTGGCCGACTTCATCCGCACACAGGGTCCCGGCAGCACGACCGTCATCGACGTCATCACCCAGCGGATCAGCCAGGTCGTCTGCGCAACTGCGAGCGCTGAGCCAACGACCACCACGATCGAACAGTCGCCACCGAGCATCGATCTCAGCGGTTCGGGCGACACGACGGGGGACCAAACGGGTAACACGACGAGCGACCAAACGGGCAACCAAACGGGCAACCAAACGGGAAGCCCCGGCCAGCCCGTGAGCACCACGGTGCCCTGAGATCAGGCCAGCAACGCCTGTGCAGCAGCCAGTCCGGACATCGCCGCGCCTTCCATTTTCGGCCCTGCGAATGCGTCGCCGGCGAGGGTCAGGGCGCCGGCCGGGGATTCCCAACACGGGTCCGGCCAGATGGTACGGGGCGTCGCGAAGCGCCACTTCTTGACCTGTGCGGCCAGCACTCCGGCAGTACCGATGAACGGCGCGCCGAGCGCGCGTAGTGACTCGCCGAGCAGCGCCTGATCGTCGTCCCAATGAGCCTCTGACCACGCCGCGTTGGCATGGATCGTCAACGCCGGCGATGCGCTGATGCCCTTCAGTTGGTTGTCGGTGACGAAGCTCAACGAGTCGGTCGGATTCTGTACGCCGCCAGGGACCGACAGCGAGGATGCGCCGTCGAGTGTGACCAGCAACCCGATCGTGCGTTCATATGAGGTGCGGATCAACTCGATCGGCAGTTCGACAGCATCGGAGGCCGAGGTGAGCAGGGAGTACGACTGGGGGACCGGACAGGTGACCACCAGAGCGTCGGCGAGGATCGAGGCACCGTTGTCGAGCGAGATCTCCCATCGGAACGGACTGTCGACAGCCGCTGGTCGGACGGCGAACACCATCGCCGCAGTTCGCACATCGAGCCCGACCGCGAGGGCCTTGGCCA
>JAYTRT010000146.1:0-6783 GCA_043746045.1 Actinomycetota bacterium
CGCCCATCGAAGCAGCCAGGGCCGGATCATCGAGGATCGTCCGGATCCGGTCGGCGAACACCGAGGGGTCACGCCCCGGTACGAGGAAACCGGTCAGGCCGTCGTCGACCAGTGTCAACAGCCCACCAACGGCGCTGGCCACCACCGGGATTCCGCACGCAGCCGCCTCGGCCGCCACGAGTCCGAAGCTCTCGCTGCGACTGGGCACGACGACGATGTCGGCGGCTCGGTAGTAGGTGGACAGGATGTGATGCGGCTGCGGATCGACGAACCGGACCTGATCGCGCACGCCCAGTTCGTCGATCAGGTTCATCACCCGGGCGACTTCGACGCTGCCCTCGAGACCGCTGGCCCCGCCGACGACGAGCAGCAACGCATCCGGCCGGCTCAGTTCGGCGAGGGCGCGCACAGCGACGTCGACACCTTTCAATGGCTGGATCCGGCCGACGAACAACAGCACCGGACCACCCGGCAGGCTGAGCGCGTGACGGGCCCCGCGCTTGTCACCTGGAGCGAAGAAGGCTTGCTCCACACCGGGCGCGACGATCTCGATCCGGCCGGGTGGGTCGCCGTAGAGACGCCGGAACTGGCTCTCCTCCTCTGTGCAGCTGACACAGATCGCATCGGCGCAGTTGATGATGTCGGCCTCGGCGCGATCACGCCGATCGGGTTCGGGATCACCACCCTCGGCCTTGACCCGGGCGAGGGTGTGGAACGTGCTCACGAACGGCAGCTCCAACTCGTGCTTGACCCGGTGCGCAACGAGGCCGCTGAGCCAATAGTTGGCGTGCACGACGTCGGCACCGCGATCGTTCTTGAGGTGGTCGATCACTGCGTCGCCGAACTCCTCGACCACGTGCGGAAGGTCTTCTTTGGCCAGATCGAACGGTCCGGCCGGGAGATGCACCACCCGGTGACCAGGCTCGACCTGCACCACTTCCGGCGCGTCCGGACGGGTCGCGCGGGTGTACGTGGTGCAATCCACGCCGGCCTGAGCGAGAGCCGAAACCAGTTCGCGAACGTAGACGTTCATGCCGCCACTATCGCCGGCCCCCGGTTGCGCCAGCGGCGAGGTGTGCAGAGAAATGACAGCAACGCGTTGCACAGTGCCGAAACCCTACCCAGCAGGTCGGTATTCCACACGCCTGCCGGCCGGACACGATTGCCTGCGCCTGACCCGGTGTCGTTGTGCTGCACAGTCCAGCGCAACGGCACCGAGACAGGGCAAAACGGGCTACTTGCTGAGGAAGCTCTCGTAGACGTTCAGCAGCGCCTGTTTCTGTTCGGGGGTCAGCTGCTTGTCGCTGCCGATGGCCTCGCGCACGCCGACGGCTTCGGATTCGTCGTCGGGCAGGATGCCGGCTCTGACGTACAACGTCTCGACCGAGATCTTCAGCGCCTTGGCGATCTGCTGCAGCTTTTCGGCCGATGGCCGGCGCAGGCCACGCTCGATCTGCGACAGGTAGGGATTGGAGACATTGGCCGCCTCGGCCAGCCGACGAACGGACATACTGGCCGCCTCGCGCTGGTTGCGGATGAACTCACCCACGTCGGCGAGTCGGTCCTCCAACTCGGAGCGCAGATCAGCGGGTCCGGGTGGAACCTTCACTCTGCGGTGCTGTCCAACAGGCCGTCGACGCTTGCCTCGCCGTCGCGATATCGGCGGACGAGTTCGGCGCTCAAAGCGTCGAGCCGAGTGAAAAGCTCGCGGCGCTCCTGGGAGCGAGCGTGTTCGAACGATT
The DNA here is from genome assembly GCA_043746045.1 of Actinomycetota bacterium. Classification (GTDB taxonomy): domain Bacteria; phylum Actinomycetota; class Acidimicrobiia; order Acidimicrobiales; family Ilumatobacteraceae; genus WLMZ01. The sequence continues at coordinate 1,743 of JAYTRT010000146.1, forward strand.
CGAGCGCGGCCGACAGGGTGACGAGTTGCTCGTCGTCCAGTTCGCTGACGTGGTTGCCGCCGAGTTGGCTGAACAGTTCGTCGAGTTCGATCGCCAACGGATGATCACTGGCATCCTCGGTCGGCCGAGGGGGCCTGGCCAGACCCCCGCCACTGGCGACGAGATGCTCGCCGAGGATCGCGCGCAGGTCTTCGGCGACATCACGATCTTCACCGGTGATGCGGTGCTCACGCTCGGCCAGGACGAGGTCGAGCCGCGCCTGGACCAGACGGCGGACGTAACTGATCGCATCGTCTTCGCTCTGCAGTTCGGCGCGCAGCGAGCGAAGCTCGGCCAATGGCAATTCGGTTGGTTCGGTCGCATTGTCCGTGCTGGCTGTGCTGTCCATGCTCGTCCTCACTCGCTCGTCTGCTCTGGTCACTCCTGATCACCGATGATCGAACCGCGTTGCTCGATGTCGAGCGCTCCACCGGAAACCGGCGGGAGCACGGCGACTTCGTCCGCAGCACCGATGATCGTGTCGGGAGTCGCTGGATCGCCGTTGACCCACACCCGACAACTCTTCAACACTTCGACGAAGACTGCCCCATATCGCCGCCCGGCAACATCGAGCAACTCGCCTACCGTAGCCGCCTGCACATCGTCTCGCCCGGTGCCCGCTGCTTCACGAGCGGAAGCGAACAGCCGAAGAATAGCCACATCCAGATCGTACCCGTGGCACTACCCTCGGCGGGGATGGATGGGTACCCGCGGCAGCGCGAGCAGAACAGCGCGACATCACCCCCGACCCGGCTCCTCGTTGCCCGGCACGGGCAGAGCGAATGGAACGCGATGGGCCGCTGGCAGGGTCAGGCCGACGTGCCGCTGAGCGACGAAGGTATGCGACAGGCCGCTGGCGCTGGCCTGCTGCTCGGGACGTTCGGCGCGGTGTGGTCGAGCGATCTCGAACGAGCGTCGCTGACGGCTGCGATCATCGCCGAGATCATCGGCATCGGACCGGTACTGATCGATCCGCGGCTGCGCGAAACAAACGTCGGCCCGTGGGAGGGCCTGACCCACGACGAGGTCGAGGCCGGCTGGCCGGGCTTTCTCGCAGACCACCGACGTCCCGACGGTTTCGAGCCGTACGACGACGCTGCCCGACGGATGATCGCAGCCTTCGTCGACATCGCCACGCGGTCGCCCGGCGAAGAGGTGCTCGTGATCAGTCACGGCGGTGTCATCCGAGCCGTGCGACGCCTGCTCGGCGCGACCGATGCCCGGATGTCGAATCTCTCCGCGAGCTGGTTCGACGTGCGCGGGATGGCCGTGACGGCCGGCGACGTCGTCGATCTTGCCGACGCCGCTCCGACCGGGACGGCGCTCTGAGTCCCTCGGACGATCTGCGCCTGTTCGACGAGGCTTTCGAACCGGTGTCGGCACGCGCGACTCCCGTTGCGGATCCGACTGCGGATCCGGCTGATGAGCTGGATGGCGAGCCGTTCACGGTCGTCGTCGAGCGATCGAAGAAGCGGCGTCGCACGGTCGGGGCCCAACTCGTCGGCGAAGTCCTCAAGATCGTCGTTCCGTCGTGGATGAGTCGGGCCGAGGAGGACCACTGGGTCGATGTCATGACCGGACGATTCCGACGCAAGGTGTCGACCGACCGGATCGACCTCGAAGAGCGGGCGCTCACACTGTCGCGCCGTCACGACCTGCCCCGGCCACGTGAGATCAGATGGTCCGACGACATGTTGTCGAGGTGGGGTTCGTGTACGCCGGGCACGGGCACGATCCGGATCAGCACCCGGATCGCCAAGTTTCCCGACTGGGTCATCGACTACGTCCTGGTCCACGAACTGGCTCACCTCGAGGTGGCCGACCATTCGGACGCCTTCTGGAAGGTGGTCCGCCGCTACCCGAAAGCCGAGCGGGCGATCGGCTTCCTGATCGCAAAATCGAGCTCCGACGAGGAATGAAGGCCCGCTCGCGACACTCCGTTGTTGCCACCCGGGTCGGGCTCGACAGGCAGTAGCGTGTGGCCCTTGTGGGTACCGACAAACGTGAACGCCAGAAAGCCAACCGCCAGCTGAAGCTCGAGGAGATGGCACGGGATGCGCGCAAGCGCAAGACCAAGAAGCGTGCTCTACAGATCGGTATCGGCGTCCCCGCACTGATCCTGGTGGTGTTCGGACTCGTCAAGCTGTTCGTCAAGGACAACTCGACGAAGACCATCAGTTCGGCCGCGACCACGACCGTCGTCGGCGCATCGACCACCGTCGATCCAACGGCAACCACCATCGCCGGTGTCCACGGCCTGCCCTGCCCGGCTGCCGACGGCTCATCGACCAAGACCGCCACATTCTCGGCCGCACCACCGACGTGCATCGATGCGACCAAGACGTACACGGTCAAGGTCGACACCAGCCTCGGCAGCTACACGGCAGTCCTCGACGCGACGAAGGCACCGCTGACGGTCAACAACTTCGTCTATCTCGCTCGCTACCACTACTTCGACAGCACTCCGTGCCACCGGATCATCACCGGCTTCGTGATCCAGTGCGGTGACCCGACCGGTTCGGGCACCGGCGGGCCCGGGTACTCGTTCGCCGACGAGCTCCCGGCGGCCGGGGCGTACAAGATCGGTTCGCTGGCGATGGCCAACTCGGGACCGAACACCAACGGGTCGCAGTTCTTCGTCATCTCCGGCGCGCAGGGCGTCGCCCTCCCACCGCAGTACAGCCTGTTCGGTCAGGTGACGAGCGGCCTCGACGTCGTCACCAAGCTCGATGCGGCTGGCTCTGCGGGCGGCACGCCGAGCACCAAGGTGACGATCGACAAGGTCACGGTCACCGAGAGTGGATCGACCACGACCACGACGTCAGCCAAGACCACGGCGACGACCGCTGCGGCAACCACCACAACAGCCGCCAAGTAGTCCGTCGGCGCCCGCTGTCAGCCGGCGTTGATCAGTTCGCCGTGCACGTCAGCCGCGCCGACCTGTTCCCAACCCGCTGCGGTGCGTAAGAGCGCGCTGCCGGTCGGGAGCACGCCGACGGCAAAACCGTTGGCGAGCTTCAATGTTCGGTGCAGCCGTTCAGGGGACCATGTCTCGGACTCGGTCAGCAGGGCCAGACCATCGATCAGGCCGAGACCGAGGCTGAACGCGCCACCTCGGGGATCGGTCATCGGATCGCACAGACATGCTGCGCTGGCGCCGGTGGCGACGACGGCGCCACCGTTGGCGTACACCTCGGCCAGCGCGACGAAGAGATCGGTGTCCTTGAGCACGGACCGCAGGTGCAGCGGCGAAGAACCAACGAGGTAGACCATCCGGGCATGTCGAACGGCGGCGACGTGGTCCGGCATGTTCGCATCAGCTCGACGGAGCACGAGCCTGCCGTCGATGCTGACACCCATCCGCTCGCCCCATCGCGCGGCCGCCGAGATCACTCGGCTCGGGTGCTCGAACGCGGCGGCCGTGGGAAGAACCACGACTTCGGTGGCGCCACTGTCGGCAATCAGCCGCCGATCGAGTTCGTCATTGGCCTCGAAGGGGCCGCCACCGAGCAGGGCAATCGTTCCGGTCATGGCGGTTCACACTACGGCGCCGACCCTCGTCACACGGCGGGTTCGATCAACCTCTCGCGCAGCGCAGCGATCTCGGCGTCGGTCACGCCGAGGCTGCGTACGTAGTCGACGACCGATCCGTACTCCTTGCGCAGATCGGCGAGCAGCTCCGACATCACAGCCGGTGGCGATTCGAAGTAGTACGCCGGCGCGTCCTTGAGCCGGTCCTTCTCGGCATCGCCCTGATCGGCCGCCCACTTCGACCATGCGGCGCGCATCTTGCGCATCCCTTCGGCGGTGCGGCCGTAGTCGGCTGCGACGTAGTCGTCGGGAACTCCCAGCACACCCAGCAGCATCGCTGCGACGAGGCCGGTGCGGTCCTTGCCCGCTGCGCAGTGGAAAACCACCGGCGTCACAGCCGGGTCGGCGATGATGTGCAACGCATCGGCGATCTTGCCGGATCCGACGCGCAGCATGTCACGGTACGCCCACATCAAGAACTCGTGTGCATCCTGCACGTCGGGGACGTCCTCGGCCTGCCAGGTCTGGTCCAGTACCGGGAGGTGGTGGAACGTGACGGCGTGGAGCTCGACCGGGAACGTTCCGCGCTCGGCCAGTTCGGCATCGGTGCGCAGGTCGATGACCGTTCCGAGGCCACGCTCGCGCAGGACTTCGACGTCGTCCGGTGTGAGACGGCCGAGGCCGTCGGCGCGGTAGACCAAACCCCACCGAGTCCGTCCCGCACCCATCGAGGTCGCTGTGGGGTAGCCCCCGAGATCACGGAAGTTGTGCACCCCGTCGAGCACGACCGCTCGACGGTCGTCGAGCAGTGCCGCCTCGATCGCTACGACGTCGTCGGGTTCGAATGCGTGCGATTTCGGCGGTGCTTCCACATTCGCTGACGGTATCGGCTCGAGGTGAACACGGCATGGCTACAACGCGAACGGCGGTCTCCGGCTTGAGCTTGTTACCCACGGGTAAGTAATCTCGCCCGCCATGAGCGAAATCAACAAGGTGGGAATTCTCGGGTCCGGCATCATGGGCGCCGGACTGGCGGAAGTGGCGGCGCGGGCGGGCTACACGGCAATCGTCAGGTCACGTTCGCAGAAGGCCGCAGACGCAATGGTCGCCTCGATCGCCAAGGGATTGGCCAAGCAGGTCGAGCGCGGCAAACTGGCCGACGACGAGCGCGACGCCATTCTCGGTCGGGTCTCGGCCACCAACCATCTCGGCGACCTCGTCGACTGCGACCTGATCATCGAGAGCGTCGTCGAGGATCTGGCGATCAAGAAAGCGCTGTTCGCCGAGCTCGATTCGGTGGTCAAGCCGAGCGCAATTCTCTCCACGAACACCAGCACGTTGCCGGTGATCGAGTTGGCGATGGCGACCGGCCGACCCGACCAAGTCTGTGGCGTGCACTTCTTCAACCCGGCGCCGGCGATGAAGTTGGTCGAGATCGTGCGCCCGCTGACCGCCAGCGACGACACCATTG
>JAYTRT010000147.1:0-6776 GCA_043746045.1 Actinomycetota bacterium
ACGCGATCAGCGCGTAGCGCGAGGCGCAGAACGACTCCGGCCGACCACAACTGAACGAGCGCCGATCGGCGCCTCGGCGTTCGCTTCGTTGGCACTCGACAGGTGGGCTGGGTTGGCGGAACTGTCAGAGAGGCCGCGCATCTTCGGCAGCGATGGCAATGCGCTCGATCGTGGCCCATCGGGCTGCCCAGAATGCGCGGTCGCGCCCATGTCCTTGCGGGCTGTCAGCGTCGACGCCGACGGCGCCGTCGAGTCCTTCACGGAGGACGTCGGCGTGGCCGGCGTGTCGTGTGGTGTCCGACAGACAATGGACCATGACGTTGAACAGCGGTACATCTTGATTCCACCAGGGCACGTGCCCGACCGTCTCGAGGTCGAGGTCATCGATCGTTTCGTCCGTGTGGCTCCAGACGCGTCGATAGAGGTCGACGACGTCGGTGCGACTCTCGTGTTCCGTCGCCCAAAAGTCGGTTCCGCGAGACGACGGGTCATCCCATTCCGGGAGATCCTCGGGGAACGGGCGGCCGAAGACCTCGCCGAAGTATCGCGAGTCCCAAATCGCGTTGTGCTTGACCAGGCCAAGAAGATTGGTGCCCGTCGCTGTCAGCGGGCGGCGAACGTCGTACTCCGAGAGCCCGTCGAGCTTCCACACAAGCGCCTCGCGCACCCAACGCAGGTGATCGTGAAGATGCGCCTTCGCGACGTCGTCGATCACTTCAGATTGACCTCACTCTCGATGGGAACTTCGTATCCTCATCGCACAGAATAAGCGGACGCAGAACAACCCCGCCGCTGCCACGCTGCCGGCGTGCAGAACCGTGCGGCCGCGCTCGCGCCGACGACCTGTTCGTCATATCGCAGCGGCGGTTGATCAGGGTTCGCTTCCCACGCAGAACTCGTTGCCTTCTGGATCGGTCAGGACGAACCAGGAAATTCCGTTTGCTTCTCGGGTGAGCGGCCTGCCGTCTGCGCTCAGGTCGGCGGGTCGCGCCCCGAGGGCGACGAGGCGGTCAACTTCGGCTGCGGGATCTGCGGCGGCGAGATCGAGATGGAGAGCCGAGTTCGCGCACGGATTGTCGACACGCAGCAGGAGGAGGTCGGGGAGGTCGGACCTCGAGCACAGGCGGACCAGGTCCACGCTCTCGGCCACAACCTCGAACCCGAGCACCTGACTCCAGAATCGTCCGAGCGCCAGTGGATCACCTGCGCCGATCGTCACGTTGAAGATCCGCGCCACCGAGTCGGTCTATCACCCGACACCCGGTGGCGTGACGTGCATTTCCTGGACTGCGTGAACGTCCGGAGTCGTCAACGGCGAACAGAGAATGTCCGTGCAGAACGACGCCACCGTCAAAGGCCCCGACGCGGCACATATGCGCTTCGGCGGCATCATCGTTGACGGGCCGTGATGGCGCGCAGCCTTCGGAGGGTGGTGCGTCGGTGGAGTCGGACGACGTGGCAAACGCCAGCGCTTCTCATCGTGCGAACGTGCGGGTGACCATCGCCGCAAAGTCGGCGAGGAGTGCCGCGGCTTCAGCGGGTTCGACTCGTGCGGCGAGTCGCATCAGACTGTCGATCAACTCGACGACCAGCAGCGCTTGGCGCTCGACGATGTCGACATCGGTGCGCCCGTTCAAGCGGGCAACGAGGTCGGCGATCGTTCGAGCGTTGCGTCGGCTCTCGTCGAGGTCGAGTGCGCAGAGCTCAGCATCGGCGTGGATCGCAGCACGAAGTTGCAGGCGAAACGGTTGAGCCACGTGTCGCCGCCAGAACTCGTTGACCCCGTACAAGATGAGCTCCTCGAGCGAACCCTCGAACTCCGTGCCTGTAGCGACCAGCGTGTCTGTGTCGTCGGCGAAGGTCTGCAGGGCGAGCTCACGCACAACCGATTGCTTGTTCGGAAAGTAGCGGTACACCGCTGTCAGCGCCATGTCGGCGCGCTCGGCGATATCGGTCAGCGTCACAGGTTCCAACCCTCGCTCACCGATGAGTTCGCCGGCGGCTGCGATGATGCGCTCGACACGCGCTCGGCTCCGCGCCTGAGCCGGTCGCCGACGAAGTGCAGGCTGAATCGTCACGTCGTTGACACTACTTGGTACATGAGACATACTCACATCCATCAGACATGAGATTCACTCACGTCTGATCACTCGCGATCTGTTCGCGAAGTGCCGCCAACGAAACGCAGGAGATGATTGCCGATGCCCGACCTTCAACGATTCGATGCCAGCGAGCAGATCGATTGGACCGACGTCTGGACGGCGTTCGAACGTGATGGTGGCCTCATCGTCGAGGCATTCATCGCAGCGGAACTCCTCGAACAACTCACGATCGAGTTCGCTCCGCTGATCGAGCAGCATCAAGCCGGGAGCCGCACCGAAGGGTTCTGGACCGACTTCCACGGCCCCCGAACCAAACGTGTCACCGGACTCGCGGCCCGGTCGCCCGCATGGTGCGAGCTGCTGTGCGACGACCGATACTCAGCGATGGCCGACCGCTACCTCGGCGAGGGCGACTACTGGCTGAACACTGCCCAACTCATCTGCATCGGGCCGGGCGAGACTCCGCAGATGCTCCACCGCGATGAGCTCAACTGGCCACACGCAATGCGCGACACCGAGATCACGGTGACGGCGATCTTCGCGCTCACGGATTTCACCGAGGACAACGGCGCCACCGTTCTCGCCCCTGGGTCCAACCACTGGGACGGCGTGCTGCCCGACGTTCCAGCCGGCTCGACGTGTCGGGCCATCATGCCCGCCGGGTCGGCACTGCTCTACAACGGCAAGATCATCCACGGCGGAGGCCGCAACACAACGACCGACCAGTGGCGGATCGGACTGCACGCCGGATTCTGCTGCGGCTGGCTCAGAGCCGAAGAGAACCACCAACTCACCATTCCCATCGAAACCGCACGGCTGATGTCCGAGCGCGTCCAATACCTCCTCGGATTCAGGTCGTACGAACCCCCACACGGACTCGGCGGCCGGCTCGGCCTCGTCCACTACGACGACGCCGCCTCGATCCTCCAGAACTGATCGGCCAGCCGCGATCTCTGACTCACGGAGTCGGCACACAACGCGCTGCGCCCGACGCGTGGCGCAGAACACCGCTCCTCAACGCCCGACGCCCGACGCCATATCGCGGCGCCATATCGCGGCGCCTCGGCATTGCTGGGGAGAATACGCATTGTCGAGAAGCCATCGGCGCGGGCACTATCGTGGTTCGTTCCGTTCTTCGGCTCCAATGCACGCTGAGAAGGTGAATCGCTCTCCGGCAGTTCAGAACCGTGCGCTGATCCTGGTGTGCGTTGCGTTCTTCGCTTTCGTCACTGCGTGCGGGACGTCGGGGCATCCATCCACAGTCGCGCCGTACAGACAACCACCCGGGAGACGGACACGGCTGGAACGGACACGGCTGGAATGGACACGGCTGGAATGGACACGGCTGGAATGGACACGGCCGGCGTCCGGCAACGGCGGGCAGTTCCTCTGTCCCCGAGCCGACCGCAGCGACAACGGCAATCCCGGTGTCACCGAATCCCACTGCAGATCCCGTAACCGACGACTCGACCAGCACGACGATCGGGCTGTCGGCCTTTGTCGCTCGGACAAACTCGGTGTGCACGAAATTCGCCACAGCGCTCGCCGCGCTGGACATGTCCGCAGCGAGATCGTACGAGGCTGCTGAGGCAGTGATCGCGAGCCACGTCAGCCTTCTCGATCACGGCGGGGACCGACCCGAGTCGTCCGTTCCGTTCAACGGCTTCATCAGCACTTTCATCGAGTTCCGCGCCGAAGTCGGTCGTTACTCGGCGGCGTCACTGGCAAGCGACACACATGCTCAAGTCGTCGATGCAACCAGGTTGTCTGCGCTCAACTCGACGATGAACGCCGATGCGCAGGCGATCGGTGCGATCGACTGCGTGAACGTCGGTGCGGCGGTGATCCCGGCCGGCGACATCTCGAGTGCGGCAACCGGTCCTGCACAATCAGGCTCGACAGCGACCACCTCGCCCTCCGGCGAGCAGATCGTCGCCAGCGATGCCTCACGTCACTTCACTCACCTCAGCGGCTCACGAGCTCGGCGACCTGACGTCACCGGCTATCACGCCCGAGAACTCCATCTCCCTCTCGACAGCCGAGAACCGTGTCGAGGGATTCCACGCGGCGCAATTCACACTCGATGCTCTCGGGGTGTCGATTCTCGCTCCACACAGCAGCGACCTCTCAGCGTTGGTCGACCGGTTCCTCGACGCGAGCAAATCCACCGGCCAGACCGGCAGCTGACCGCAAGTCGGCTTGCACTGCCGTCGACGACTCGACGTGCGAAGACTTCGGTCACCGCGGCGTCGCTATCAAGTCGAAGCGCGCCAGCGGGGAGGAGCCAGGCGCACGGCAACGCGACACCGAATGACCCCTCGATGCCTCAGAGATTCGCGCCAGATACGCATCCGTGTCCGGCGCGAGCAGACGCGGCGACGATTTCTCTCGACCGACATCATGCGTGGTGAACTCAGCCAGCTCCCGTGCAGAGGGGCCGAGTACTCCTGAAAGGTCACGGTCGGCAACGAGCTGCGGTCGTGCAGCGACGGGTCGCTGACCTCGCCCGCCACGTGACCGTGTCTGCTGGCTCTATGGTTGGCGGCATGGATGTCGGCGCACTGATCTTCCCGACCGACCTGTCGATCCGTCCCGACGTCCTCGCTCGGGAGCTCGAGGCGCGCGGTTTCGAGTCGCTGTGGGTGACCGAGCACACTCACATACCGACCAGCCGTCTCAGCCCGTGGCCTGGCGGGCCGGAGCTACCGGATGAGTACAAACGAACGCTCGATCCGTTCGTCGCCCTGACGAGCGCAGCGGCCGCCACGACGAAGCTGAAGCTGGCAACCGGCATCTGTCTCGTGGCCCAACACGATCCGATTGTGCTCGCAAAGACGATCTCGTCATTGGACCTCGTCAGTGGCGGTCGCTTCATCTTCGGCATCGGCGTCGGCTGGAACGCGGAAGAGATGGCAGACCATGGCGTCGATCCGTCGCGGCGACGTGCCATCGCACGCGAGAAGGTGATGGCAATGCGGGAACTGTGGACCAACGAGGAGGCGAGCTACAGCGGGGAGTTCGTCACGTTCGAACCGACCTGGTCATGGCCGAAGCCGGTTCAACGGCCCTATCCGCCCGTGGTGATGGGTGGTGCAGGCGGCCCGATCACGTTCCGTCACATCATCGAGTACTGCGACGGCTGGATGCCGATCCACGGCCGCCGATCAGTGTTCGGCCCGCTCGGCGACCTGCGCGCCGCCGCCGAGGCTGCAGGTCGCGATCCTGCCACGTTGGAAATCGGCGTGTTCGGAGTGCCTGGGGACCCGGCCATCATCGACGCCTATCGTGAAGTCGGGGTTTCCCGCTGCGTCTTGAGCCTGCCGTCTGCGCCGGCCGACTCCGTCATGCCGTTGCTCGACCAGTATGCGAGCTTGCTGGACACCTGACACCGATTGACGTGCCGACTGGCGGGTTTCGGCAGCATCACGTACACACCGCACCGAAACAGATCCAGCCGATGCAGACGACGACAAATCGCTGGTCACCAATACTCTCGACGACAGGCGACAAAACCCCATCATGGCCCGCCGTCACAACACGTCTCACAAGCGTCTCACGGTCGATGATTTCTTGGCTCACGATCGAGGTGCTCTACCGCTGATCCACCGGGAGCCGCCCAACACGCACCGATCGGCATTCAAGACCACGACCGCTCCCCCGTCCAGGTCGACCTCGACCGCAGGAGGCTTCGCCAGCAGCAACGCGGCGACCGCTTCCGCTCGGCGTTGGCCTTGGCGACGGAACAGCAGGGTCGGTGGCCCCCACCGTCGATCTCGGCCTGCTTGACCCAGCCACGCAACGAGTCCGTGCCGATCCCGAGCTGCTTCGCGACCCGACCGATCACACCCGACGCGTCACCACCCGGCTCCGCGCGGATCTCCAACACCATCCGCAACGCCCGCTCGCGCAGCTCGACCGGATACTTCTGAGGCCTCCGCCGCGCACCACTGGTCGCCACAACTCCATCCTCGATTCCGAGGTAGGGAGGCTCCGCGGATCCCAGCCAATTCAGTTTGACGGAGCCGTCGCGTTGGGCATAGTGCCTTCATGATCAAAACACTGTGGGCGTCAGTGCAGGGCGACCCGATTTTCATGCGTCGCGTGAACGGCTGGCTGACGATGTTCTGGGTGTTGATGATCCCCGTCTCGCTGGTCACTGGATGGATCTCGAGCGTCACCTATGTTGCGGTTCTCTCACTCTGGGCGCTTGTCTCGGGTCACTGGTCAGCCTGGCAGGCTGCACGGGTCGAGGTGGCGCAACAAGCCGAGCAGATGCGACTTGAGCACGAGCCTGTCGCGGAGCGTGTGGTCGCCAAGCTGCTCGCAGAAACGTCGGTCGAGCCAGCGTGATGTGAGCTCGTCTGCCCCTGCCGGATGGCTTCTTCTGGTTCGCCCACTTCGGGGCGATTGCCGCTTTGGATCACTTCTCCGCTTCGTTTGGTCCCACGACACGGCACGAGCGGGTAGCCGCGACATCGGAGGATTCCCGAGATGTGCGCAGACAGACGCGCTGATCGAAGGAGGGGGTTGGCCGAGAAGCCAGCTGCTGTTCACCTACCGTCAGCGGTGGCGCTTGGTGATAGTTCGCCGATGCCGACCGGGCGCAAACCAGCCGAGACGAATGTCGGCGGACATCGGATTCTGCCCAGCGGCGGCCATGTGGGAGTGCCCACA
>JAYTRT010000148.1:0-2118 GCA_043746045.1 Actinomycetota bacterium
GCGTGCGCCATGTCGGCCACGTAGAACTTGGCACCGTCCGGAGCCAGACGCACGTCCTGGGGCATTGCACCCTTTTCCAGGGGAAGGGTGCTGATGATCTGGCCGGTGGCTGTGTCGACCTTGATCATGTCGCCGGAGAACTCGCACGTCGCGACGAAGAACGAGCCGTCCGCTGACCAATCGGCGTGGTTGACGCCTCTGCAGGCGCCCGTCGGCACCGAGTGGATCAACGTCCAGGTCGCCCGGTCGTAGTAGTCGATGCGGTTCAGGCGCTCGGCCATCACCACAGCCGTGGTGCCGTCCGGGGTGAAATAGAGGTTGTACGGAGCGGCCACCCTGATCGGCTTCCCGACCAGCCCGGTCTGGGGATCGATCGGAACGAGCTGGTTCGAATCGCTTGCTGTGGCATAAAGGGTGCGCAGATCCCAACCAGGGACCACGTGCTGAGCAAGTTTGCCGACGTGGTATTGGTCGACGATTCGCATCGTCGCCTGATCGATGACGGTGACCGAGCCGGCGTTGTTGCTCGGAACGTAGACATACGACTTCGCACCGGTGACGGCAGGGCTGAGCATGCCGGCAGCGGCGTGGCTGTAGACGTTCACCAGCGTGGTCGTGGTCGCGGGAACGGTCGTGGTCGCGGGAATCGTCGTGGTCGAGGGAATCGTCGTGGTCGAGGGAATCGTCGTGGTCGGGGCACGGGTGGTCGTGCTCGTCGTTGTATTCGTCGCTCGGGACACGGCGGTCGTCGTGACCACCGGTTCAGAGGGCGATGACGACGCTCTCGGCGCTGAGACGTTTGTCACGGCGGCCGACGCGTTGGTGATCGATCTTGTGTCGCTCGTCGAACGGGTCTGCTGTGTCGAACAGGCGACGACCAGCAACACACCCACCATCGATACCCCTGACCTGGCCAAGGCTCGCGCGTACCAACGCCGGGTCATCGTCGAACGCATCGAGAGACCGTACGTCGCCCGCCTGCCGACGCGGCGCGCGCCGACGCCTCGACGGTCGAAACTTTCAAAATTTTACCCACAACTGACCAAAGATGAGCCTCGCCTGGGCTGGCGCCGGGGAGACTACAGATCGTGGATCAATCCCTGAACCGCGCCCTGGCTGGGTCGCGCACCGTCGCAGAACGAATCGATCCCCTGCTCCATGCTGCTGCCGCAACACGACTCGTCGACCGGATCAAACCGGCTGACACGCCTCCGGTCGAACGAGCCACGGCGCGGTCGAAGAAGGCCCTCCCCGCCCGGCCGCAGTCGGGAATCGCGTTGGGGATCTGGCGATGGCGGCGGTCGTGGAGGCGTTGGCGGAGAACTCGACGGCTGGTGCTGGTTGCAGTGTGCGTTCTGATGTTGCCCGTGGTGTGGTCGTACGGACGTGCCCTGACGGGCCCCGGCAATGACAGCCTTCAGGCCCGAACCGTCGAATGGGCACGTGACAACCACTTCGGCTGGGCAGTCGATCGTGTCGAGAAGTGGTGGTTCGCGAATCACCAGGCCAAGATCGGCGGCGCCCCCAGCATCGCTGCTGCGCCCGTCGTGGTCGCCGAACCGGTCGTGCCGACGACGCTGGCCGCGCCGACAGCGGGCGCGCCAGCGGCGGGTGTGCCGACTGCGGGCGCGAGCACGCCGACGGTGCTTCCGAAAGTCGCCGGACACCTCACGCCGCCCGCTCCGCTGACCAGCCCAGCCACACCCGCAGTGCCCAAAGAGGGCCAGTGGACCGCCTTCGGCCCGAGCGTGAACGGCGCCCAGGGTGCATACGTGACATCGATCCGCCCCGACGGTGTGCACACCTCGATCCTCGACGCAGTGATCTGGATCGATCCGACCGTGCTCAAGTTTCGCCAGTACCCGGGAACGAAGATCCCCGGATCTCCATGGGATCGACCGGATTCCGTCGAAGCCGACCGACAGGCCCAGTTGGTCGCGGCATTCGCAGGCGGCTTTCGCATCCAGGACTCGCACGGCGGGATCATCCTCGGCAACAAGACGTACGTCAGCATGCGAGACGGTGGGGCCACATTCACCATCGACAAGAATGGCGTGCCGAACGTCGGTGCATGGGGAACCGATGTCGGGAAGTCTGCAACGCTCGACTCAGCGCGAC
>JAYTRT010000149.1:0-2117 GCA_043746045.1 Actinomycetota bacterium
CAAGATCGTGCAGATCATGACAGCGTCCAATCCGACGACGACCGTTCCGATCGGGAGCCCGTTCGCGTGGAACAACTCGATCTTCAACGTCATCACCGAAGGCGATGCATTTGTCGCGACCCAGGTGTACGGCGCAATGGCGGTCGGTGGCGATCTCCGCTGGGGTGCGGGAGCTGGCGCGATCGCCGCCAACTCGGCCGGTACCTTCACGTTCAACGGCCTGCCGGTCTCGCTCGTGGTTCAAGGGCAGGTGCGCTTCGACCAGAGCAGCGGCGTCCAGCAATTGAACAACGGCAACGCCGTCATCGGCAACGTCCTGAACGGGCAACTGTTCTTGCCGGGTGGGGCCAATTGCTGGGCTCCCCTGCTGGTGACGTCGTGCAACAATGCGCCGACTCGGGTGTCGCTGCAGGCCAACGGAACGGTGACGCAGGGGTATCCGATCGACTTCGCCGCAGCGTTCGATGGCTTCCGCAAGACCTCGGCCGGTTTCGCCGGACTTCCCGGGACGTGCGTCGATTCAGCCGCAGCGGTCCTGCGCAATGCGAACGACAACGGGCCCTATCCGGGCAGCGGCAACTTCGTGATCCACCTCACCCCCAACAAGATCAACGTGATCAACATGGCCACCACCGACCTCGCCGGATTGGCGAGCGGCAGTGCGAACGGCGGCAGTGACAGCGCGACGCATGTTGCGCCGCTGCTGATCAACGTGACCGACTCCGGAGCGATCAACCTCAGCGCCCCGACGTTCACGCAGAACTATCCCCAGTACGTGATCTGGAACTTCCCCAACGCGACGTCCGTCAACATCACCGGTGTCCTCTGGGGCTCGCTCTACGCGCCGAATTCGGCAGTGCAATTGGGAGCGGACATCCGTGGCATCGTGATCGCCAAGAACATCCAGGCCAACCCGCAGGCCACCGACTGGAGCCGGGCGCCGGACATCACCACGGCCTGCCAGAGGACGGGCTGACATGGCTGCTCCACAGATCCGACGAAATGTCCGCCCGCACGGCGGCTTCACACTGATCGAGCTGACGATCGTGATCGCGTTGATCGGCGTGCTCTCGGTCGCGATCGGGTCGGGCATCATCACGCTGCTCCGCAATGCACCTGTGGTCAATCGGGTGATCGCCGAATCACACGACCAGCAACAACTGACGGACTACTTCGTCGGCGATGCCAGGTCCACCACCGCATCGAATCTCGACTACTCGACGACGGCGGTTGGATGCCCTGGAGCAATCGACGGGATGAACCTGATCCAGTTCACCTTCCAGACCCAGGACAGTGCGACCTGGCGACGAATCAACTATCGGTTGATCCCCGGGACGACCAACTCGACGATCGACCGGATCAATTGCGGCGGTACATCCGCGACGACGATGACTGCAGGCACGACATCGCGCACGAACATCGCCGATTCATTGGCGCCGGCGCCTGCGAACTGGACGAATCTGATGGCGCCGGCCGTCCTGACCCCGCCAGGAGCGACAGGGTCCGGCAGCCAGAACCTGATTTCGATCGCGCTCACCCGCTCACGGGGCACCATCAACGTCACGGCCAGCCTGGCCCAGTTCTCGTCGCAGCCGGTGCCGGCATCGACCACGCCGACGACCAATGTCGCGGCCGCCACCACCTCGAGTTCGACGACCACGACGACGACGGCCCCGGCGGCGACCACCAGCACGGCGGCTGCGACCACGACGACGGTCGCCGCGTCGCCCGCCGCCGCCTGCGCACTGTTGGGGACAGTTCTGAACGTGCTCGCGTCCATCACACCGCCATCTGCGGCGACGACGCTGCTCGACAACAGTGTGACGGGTGCACTGATCCAGCCGTACACGGTCACCGGGACGATCAGTCTCGCGGTGAGTGCCGGTCTGCTCGGCCTTCTCAGCCTGAACGCGACGGTCTGCGCCTCGGTCCAGATCGCCTACAACACCGGAAACACAGCGGTTGTCGTTCCGGCGACGACCACGGCGACATGCACCGCCTACGTCGTCGTATGCGTCAGCGCAACGCTGACGCTGTCGATCACCCTTCAGGCATCGGCAGCTCAGCCGTGGACGGTCGGCGCGCATGCCGTCTCGTTCGTCAATTCGGGCGGCACG
>JAYTRT010000150.1:0-6746 GCA_043746045.1 Actinomycetota bacterium
GCTGTCTCGCCGCAGCATTTGGTGTCGGCCAAGAAGATCAACCGCGGATTGGCCGAGATGATCAGCTCCGAACTGAGTTGCGGATAATCGTTGCTCGGATGTGCCTGATCGGCGATGTTCTGCAATCCCGCCAACGAGTACAACTGGCCGACAAACGTCTTCGACGTCACCGAGAAGTAGGTGTTGTCGAGTTCGTGATAGTAGGTGATCGGTACTTCGTTGGTCGGCAGTTGTGCCAGGGACGCTTTGATCGCGCCCTGCATCGTGGTGATCAGTGCACTGGCCGCGTCACCGTTGCCGGTCAGTGTCCCAAGTTGCTGGATCTCGGAGTACACATCGTCGAGCGAGGTCGCCGCCGGCCCGATCCAAACCGGGATACCGAGTGCTCGGAGTTGAGTAGCGAGGTGGTTAGCCCCATCGTCGGAGATCACGACGAGATCGGGCTTGTAACCAGCGATCGCCTCGACATTCGGAGTAAACCCGGACAGGCTCGATTTCACCGCGGCGGCGGCAGCCGGATAGTTCGACTGGTCGTCGACGGCGACGACCTGGGCACCAGCGCCGATCGCGAACAGCGATTCGGTGTGCGTCGGTGCCAGGGAGACGATCCTGACCGGTTTGGCCTTCAACGACACGACGCCACTTGCCGTTTCGACCGAGAACGTGCTGGTCGCGGCGCCGGTGCTGGGCACGGCCGAGTTCGACGTCCCGCCAGCCGACGTCCCGCCAGCCGTCGTGGTCGCAGCGGTGCCGACCGGCCCGATGTCGGCGCTGGTCGCAACGGTGCCACCGGTGACCGGCGGCACGTCGGCGCTGGAGGGGACCGTGGTGGTCGGTTTCGCAGCGGTGGAGCTGCTCGATGCCACAGCCGGTGACGTCGAGACAGAGGTCGAAGCGGAAGTCGAGACAGAGGTCGACGACGCCGCAGATGTCGACGCCGACTTCGACTCGCTGCTGCAAGCGGTGACGAGGAGCAGCGACGCGGCCACCACCATCGCCGAACATGCTGACGAACGGGTCATTCTTCGAACTGCTGGTCGAAGTGCAGATCGTTTCACGGAATCCTCCACGAGATCGGAGGACAAGAACAGAATCGGCGGAGACATCGCTCCTGCGAATCACCCTTGCCTCGAGGGTTTTGACACAGGACCAGGCGACCGGACTCGTCTGCTCGTCGAGCAGCTTCACCGTTGCGGGACAGCGCCGGATTCGCACCGGCTTCGCTGGAACTGTGCTGCCCGCATGTGCAGGCGATCCGAAGATACCAGCCGTGCCAGGCCATGACCCTGCATAGAATCCCGAGTCGATGACCTTCATCGACGATCCACCCATCGACGATCCACGCCCGGACGGCCTGCGCAGTGCGCCCTCGCTGCTCGTCGTCAACACCGGCAACGGCAAGGGCAAGAGCACGGCCGCGTTCGGGGTGATGGTTCGCGGGGTCGCCCGCGGCTGGCGTGTCGCCGTCCTGCAGTTCATCAAGAGTGGCGACTGGAAGGTCGGCGAGGAAACCATCGGTCGCCAGCTCGGCGTCGATTGGCAAGCCCTCGGTCATGGGTTCACGTGGGATTCGGACAACCTCGACAACGACAAGGCCCTCGCCCAGCAGAGCTGGGCGACCGCTCGCACGCTCATCGAAGCGGGAGAACACGATCTGGTCATCCTCGACGAACTCACCTATCTGATGAACTGGTCGTGGATCGACGCGGCGGAGGTGATCGAGACACTGCGTCACCGTCCCCCGACGATGAACATCATCGTCACCGGTCGTGATGCCAGCCAGGATCTGCAGGACATCGCCGACACGGTGACCGAGATGCGCGAGATCAAACACGCCTACAACGCCGGCATCCGCGCCAAACGCGGCATCGACTACTGACGGCCCCGCCGACGACACCGTGACAGCACGGGTGACAGCACGGATGACAGCACGGACGAGGACACGGTGAGAGCACGCCTGAGAGCACGAGCGGCAACTTGCGTTACGGGCCTGGTTGTGAGCACGCTTGCGCAGTGGCCGGCCTGACGCTTCTCATCGGCGGGGCGCGTTCGGGCAAGAGCGATCTGGCGGTGCAGATCGGACTGCGCCACTCTGGACCCGTCACATTCATCGCGACCGCACAACGCTTCGACGACGACATGGCTCGCCGGATCGAGCGTCATCAAGCCGACCGGCCCGATTGGCCGACCGTCGAAGCACCCGTCGAATTGCGGCGAGCGTTGAGCGATGTGGCCAACGACCACCTCGTCATCATCGACTGCCTGACGCTGTGGGTGTCGAACATGATGCTCGAGGAATGGACCGACGAGGCCGTTCACGAATATGCCACGGCTACTGCCGTTGCGGCCGCCGAGCGGATCGCGCCGACCGTCGTGGTCACCAATGAGGTCGGCCTCGGCATTCATCCGACCAACGAGCTCGGTCGCCAATACCGCGACCTGCTCGGCCGGATCAACCGGATCTGGGCCGGGGCGGCCGGTACGACGCTGTTCCTCGTCGCGGGCCGAGCCGTTCCGCTGCACGACCCTTGGGAGTTCCTGTGACCGCATCGAACACAGCGCCGTCGGCGACATCGGCGTACCCGGCCACCGCATGGTTGCGCGAGGCCATCGCCACGCTGCCCGAGCGCGATGACGCGTCGTACGACGCAGTCACCGAACGGGCTGCGAACATTCTGCGTCCGGCTGGTGCTCTGGCCCGGTTGGACGAGGTCGCGGCGTGGGCCGCCGGCTGGCAGCGGACCTCGAAGCCAGCGGTCCACCGTCCAGCAGCGCTGATCTTCGCCGCCGACCATGGTGTCACCGCTGCGGGCGTCAGCAAGTACCCGGCTGACGTGACGGGGGCGATGCTGGCCGCCTACCGCGCCGGCAAGAGCACGATCACCGCATTCGCCGCGGTGGCCGGAGCGTCCGTGAACGCAATCGACGTCGGTGTCGGCAGGCCGACCGGCGACATCCGTTACGAGCCGGCGATGTCGGCGGAACGATTCGAGCAAGCCGTGGCGGCGGGCCGGGATGCGGTCGATGCCCTCGACGCTGATCTGCTCGTCCTCGGCGAGATGGGCATCGGCAACACCACTGCTGCGGCGGCCGTCGCTGCCGCTCTCGGCGGCGGCGAAGTCGCGGCGTGGGTCGGGCGCGGAACCGGTGTGGACGACGACGGCCTGTCACGCAAACGCGAGGCCGTCCGAGAAGCCGTCGGCCGGATCGTCGGTGTCGTCGACCCACTCGAAGTCCTGCGCGAGGTCGGGGGCGCTGAGTTGGTTGCGATGGCGGCTGCGATCATCGCCGCTCGACACCGCCGGTTACCGGTTCTGATCGACGGCTACGTCGTCACGGCGGCGGCGCTGCCGTTGGCCACGATGGATGCCACAGCACTCGACCACTGCCTGGTCGGCCACTGCTCTGCCGAACCAGGACACCGCCGACTGCTCGAACGGCTCGGCAAGGCGCCGCTGCTCGACCTCGACATGCGCCTGGGCGAGGGCAGTGGCGCAATGGCCGCTCTTCCCCTCGTCGCGATGGCCTGCGCCGGCATCACCGAGGTACCGACCTTCGGAGAATGGTTCGGCTGATGCGCAACCTGCGGGCTGCGATCACGTTTCTGACTCGCGTGCCCGTTCCGACCAGCGGTACGCCGTCGATCACCGCCGCAGTCCCGTGGTTCCCGTTCGTCGGAGCGATGATCGGACTCGCCGTCGGTGGGGTCGCGGCCGGCTTGCTGCAGTTGGTGCCGGCCCTCGTCGCAGCCAGCCTCGCCGTACTGTTCGGGGTTCTGCTGACGGGAGCCTTCCACGAGGATGGCCTCGCAGATGTGGCCGATGCCTTCGCCGGCGGGTGGACGCGCGAGGAACGGATGCGCATCCTCGACGACCCGTTGCACGGTTCGTATGGCGTCGCGGCGCTGTGCGGCACGATCGTGATCCGCGTCGCTTGCGTTGCGTCGCTCGGGTTCTCGTCCGCGGCCGCCTTCGCGTGCATCGTGGCCGCACATACGCTCGGGCGCGCCGGCGCTGTTGGATTGATGGCCGCCGTCCCCACCGCCCGACCCGACGGTCTGGGCGCTGAGTACGCCCGCTCGCTGCGGCCGCGAGGAGCCCTGATCGGTGCTGCGTCAGGCGTGGCCATCGCCGCGATCGTCGTCGGATGGTGGGTCGGACCGTTCGTCATCGCCGCACTGGTCGGCGTTGCATGCGTCGCCTGGCTGACGATCCGCAAGCTCGGCGGCGTCACCGGCGATGTGCTCGGCACCGCCGAACAGGTCGTCGAATGCCTCGTCCTCGTCACTGCGACAGCGCTGGCGACCCGCCACCACCTCTGGTGGCGCTGAGCCCGAAAGCGACGTCCGCCGCAGCGATCTTGGCTAGGTTCGCGCGGTGACAGCAACGAGTCGCATCGGCGGACACGCGCTGGTCGAGACACTGATCGAACAGGGCATCGACACGTGCTTCGGCGTGCCCGGCGAGAGCTTCCTCGCCGTCCTCGACGGATTCCACGAACACGGCGACCGGATCCGGTTCATCGCCTGCAGGCACGAGGGTGGGGCGTCGTTCATGGCCGATGCGCAGGGCAAGCTGACCGGGCGGCCCGGCATCTGCTTCGTCACTCGCGGCCCCGGCGCCTCGAACGCTGCGATCGGGCTGCACACGGCGTTCCAGGACAGCACCCCGATGATCCTGTTCATCGGTCAGGTCGCAGGCGGTCAACGTGATCGCGAGGCATTCCAGGAGGTGGACTACCGGCAGATGTTCGGCCCGGGCACGCTCGGGATGGCGAAGTGGGTCGGCGAGGTGCACGATGCTGCCCGTCTTCCCGAATACGTGAGTCGAGCGTTCCACACGGCGATGCAGGGCCGACCCGGTCCGGTGGTGCTCGTGCTGCCCGAGGACATCCTGACGGCAACGACCGACGCGGTGGTGCTGCCGCGCGTCGAACCCGGACTGTCGTGGCCGGCGCCGCAGAGCCTGGTCGACGTCGGCACGATCCTCGATGCCGCCGAGCGACCGTTCGTGATCGTCGGGGGCAGCGGTTGGACCACCGAGTCGTGCCTCGCCCTCGAACATTTCGTCGAACGGTGGCAATTGCCGGTCGGCTGCGCATTCCGGTTCCAGGACACCTTCGACAACAGGCATCCGAACTACGCCGGCGATGTCGGCATCGGAATCAATCCAGGGCTGGCAGCCCGCATTCGCGATGCCGATGTGGTTCTCGCGATCGGCACTCGACTCGGCGAGATGACAACGGGCGGCTACACGCTGTTGCACGCGCCCCGCTCCACCCAGCGGCTGATCCACATCCATGCCGGCGCAGAGGAACTCGGCCGGGTTTTCGCGGCCGACGTCTCGATCCAGGCGTCGATGGCGTGCGCAGCACCGGCACTCGACACCATCGCCCGTCCCACATCGGTGACCTCACCGGGTCGGGCCGAACGCACGCGGCAGGCGCGAGCGGACTACGAGGCCAATCTGGAGCCCGTCGCAGTCGATCCGCTCGACATGGCCGAGGTGATCCTGTGCATCCAGCGCCTGGCTCCCGAGAACACGATCTACACCAACGGCGCCGGCAACTTCAGCGGGTGGTTGCACCGCTTCTGCAGGTACCCGGGTCTGCGTCATCACGGACGCACCCAACTGGCTCCCACCTCCGGCGCGATGGGGTACGGCGTGCCGGCCGCCGTTGCTGCATCGCTGCTGTATCCAGAGCGGACGGTCGTGAACATCGCCGGCGACGGCGACTTCCTGATGACCGGCCAGGAGTTGGCGACGGCCACCGGCTACGGCGCCCGGAAGCTGATCTGCGTCGTCGTCGACAACGGAACCTTCGGCACGATCCGGATGCATCAGGAGCGCGAATATCCGGGTCGGGTCAGCGGTAGCGATCTGTTCAACCCGGACTTCGTCGCCTTGGCCCTCGCCTATGGGTGGCAGTCGGAACTGGTCACGGCGACAGCCGAGTTCGAACCGGCTTTCGTCCGCGCTCTCGCCAACGAATCGCCGACGCTGCTGCACCTGCGCCTCGACCCCGACGTCAGCACCAGTCGCACCACGTTGACCGCAATCCGCGCGGCCGCCCTCGAACAACGCTGACCCGGTCAGCCCGAACGGGCGGTCAGCTCGCCGCGAATTCGGCGATCCGGCGGATTCCCTCGGCGATGTCGTTGTCGCCCAGTGCGAACGAGAAGCGGGCATAACCGGGCGTTCCGAAGGCCTCGCCCGGCACGAACGCGACCTTGGCCTGGCCGAGGACGACGTCGGCCAACTCGAGCGTGTTCGTGGAGATGTGGCCGCCGAGCGGACGGTCGAGCAGACCCTTCATGTTCGCGAAGCAGTAGAACGCACCCTGGGGCTCGATGCACGTGACACCCGGAATGTCGTTGAGCATCGTGTGCATTGCCTTGCCGCGACGTTCGAACGCCTCCCGCATCATGTGAACTGCCGACAGGTCGCCGGACACGGCGGCGAGCGCTGCCTGTTGAGCGACGTTGCTGACGTTGCTCGTCGCGTGCGATTGGAAGTTGATCGCAGCCTTCATCACGTCGGTCGGGCCGACCATCCAGCCGACCCGCCAGCCCGTCATCGCGTAAGTCTTGGCCACACCGTTGACGATGATGCACTGATCGGCCACCTCGGGGCAGACGGCGGGCATCGACACGAACGTGTTCGAGCCGTAGGTGAGGTGTTCGTAGATCTCGTCGGTGATCACCCACACGCCTTTTTCGACGGCCCAGTTGCCGATCGCCTCGACCT
>JAYTRT010000151.1:0-2102 GCA_043746045.1 Actinomycetota bacterium
CGGCCAGCCGCGATGGTCGGTTGCAGCCTGGAGATCTCGTCCTGCTCGAAGCCCTCGGTGGCGGCATGACGTGGGGCGCAAACCTGTTGCGTTGGTGAACCGGCGGATTCAGTCGCCGATTCAGGCGCCGATTCAGGCGCCGATCTGGGTCCGACGATATCGCACCGGCATCGCCTCTGGGCCGGTGATGAAGTTGGACGCCCGCCAGGGAAGTGCCGTGTCGCTCGTCAGTTCCAGATCGGGCAACCGACGCAGGACTTCCCCGAACATGACTTTCAGTTCGAGTCGGGCAAGGGCCGCACCCAAGCAGAAGTGGGGACCGAAACCGAATGCGAGATGTTGATTGTCCCGGCGACGTACATCGAATCGGTCCGGCTCGGCGAACACCGCCGGATCACGATTGGCGGCCGGGTAGACCAGGATCACCTGGTCTTCCGCTGCGAGTCGGCAGCCACCGAAATCGAGGTCTCGGGTGACGGTGCGCGACATGTTCTTGATCGGCGTCACCCATCGCAGTAGTTCTTCGACACCGCCGATCATCGCATCCGGATCGTCGCGCAGGATCGCCGCCTGATCGGGGTGCTCGAGCAGGGCGAGCATCCCGCACGTGATCACATGTCGTGTCGTCTCATCGCCGCCGATCAGGATCAACAGCGTCTCCTGGACAATCGATTCGTCGTCCAACCGAGTGCCATCGATTTCACCGTGGACCAGCGTGCTGATCAGATCGTCAGTCGGATTGGCGCGTCTGTCGGCGATCACGTCCAGTTGGTATTGGCGGAACGCAATCCCCGCCTCCATCGCTTTGAGCTGGACGTCGGCCGTCGGACTACCGGTGGTCCCGCGAATCAGGTCGTCCGACCACCGCAGCAGATCGTCGTAGGACGATGGTGGGAAACCGAGCAGATCGGCGATCAGCAGCAGTGGCAGGGGCGCGGCGACATCCCAGACGAAATCGCATTCGCCGCGGGCACAGACCCGGTCGAGGATCTCCGTACAGATCGCCAAGACGCGCTGTTCGTGCTCGGCAACTCGCCGCGGCGTGAACCCGCGCTGCACCAGCGATCGCCTGCGCTGGTGCTCCGGGTTGTCCATCGAGATCATCATCGGCAACGGCAATCCGTGCGGACGAGGGCTCCGGCGACTGGAGAAATCCGTCGGGTTTCGTTCGATGGCCAGCACGTCGGCGTGGCGCGTGATTGCCCACACGGAATTGGCCGCGTCGAGATAGACGGGCGCGTTCTCGCGCATCCAGCGCCAGGTCTCGAACGGCTGGCTGGCCCACCATTCACCATCGAGGAGATCGATGCCTTCGGCCACCGGATCTGAACGTGTCATGCTTGCTGTCCCCCTGTTGCCTGAACATCTGCGAACGTAGCAGCAGCACAGGGATGCGCAGGCCTCGTGATTTGTCCAGCGTTTACCCGGCATGCGCTGAAAGCTGACGTCGTACTGCCTACGTTTGGGGTCGATGCCCAGGAACGTCGACAACGAGCGATCATCCCGTCTGCAGGTTCAGCGGCCGAAGCGAGAACGTGCGGATGCGCGAAAGCGAGTGGATCGGCTCGTCGTGCTGATCGCCATCGCCCTCGTTGCGAGTTGTTCTGCGTCTCGTGGCGCATCGTCGCCCGGTTCGACGACCGCTCCGCCACCGACCACCATTGCTGCGCCGCCTCCTCTGCCTGTCGAATCGACCACCGCCACCAACCCGCCGATCGAATCGACGACCGCTCCGCCGATTCCGGTGCCTGTCGAATCGACGACCATTCCGCCCATCGAATCGACGACCGTCCCGACACGTCCTGCGCCGGCACCGATCACCGTGGTCGTGTCACCAGCGTTGCGCGACGAAGGCCAGTGGAGGGTTCTCGGCTCCACCGCCGCCGGGCCAGTCCTGTGGGGCACGACCGTCCGACCGTTCGCCGCACAGCCGGATGTCAGGGCCAGCTACGCGACGTTCGACCAGACCCGGCTTCATGCTGCGCTGTTCAATGGCACAGAGTTGCCCGGCGTCGGGCCCTGGAACAACGGATCGAAGGTGATGCCGGCCGCGATACCGTCGCTGTTGGCTGCGTTCAACGGCGGCTTCAAGTTCAAACACA
>JAYTRT010000152.1:0-2100 GCA_043746045.1 Actinomycetota bacterium
TGTAGGCTGGCGTCCGCATTCCTCGGGGGTGTAGCTCAGTTGGTAGAGCGCGACTATCGCACAGTCGAGGCCAGGGGTTCGATTCCCCTCACCTCCACCCGAAGGCACATCTGACCAGAGCCGCTTTGCGCACCAGCGGGCAGCGGCTCTTCCCGTTCACTACGGTGATGGCCGTGTACCGGCCGACTGCGTTCGAAATGACCGATCATGCGGACATCGCTGATTTCATCGATGCGGCGGGTCCGGCTCATCTCGTTTCGTTGGGCGGTGCGGGTTTGATCGCCAGCGTGGTCCCGTTGATTCTCGACCGTTCGACGAACTCGCTGGTCGGACATCTGGCGCGTCCGAATCCGCAGTGGTCCGACCGCGACGACAGTGCTGAGGCCGTCGACGCGTTGGCGATCTTCGCCGGGGTCGACGCATACGTGTCGCCGAGCTTCTATCCGAGCAAGCACGAGACGCAGCGAGTCGTGCCGACGTGGAACTACGAGGTGGTCCACGCCTACGGGCGACTCGTCGCCCACGACGATGCCGAGTGGGTGACGGCGCTGGTGACCCGACTGACCGAGTTGCACGAGGGGCGACGCAGCGAGCAGTGGTCGGTCGACGACACACCTGCCGGTTACATCGCCGCGATGGTCAAGGGCATCGTCGGGATCGAGCTGCAGATCACTCGTCTCGAGGGCAAGCGCAAGCTCAGCCAGAACCGCCGCGCGGCCGATGTCGACGGAGTCATCGAAGCGCTCGCCTCGGGATCGGTCGCCGAACGTGAGACTGCAGCAGCGATGCAGCGGGCGCAACGCCGCTGAGCCGTGTCGGTTTTCGCTCAGATGTGCCCCG
This sequence comes from Actinomycetota bacterium, assembly GCA_043746045.1. Classification (GTDB taxonomy): domain Bacteria; phylum Actinomycetota; class Acidimicrobiia; order Acidimicrobiales; family Ilumatobacteraceae; genus WLMZ01. The sequence continues at coordinate 841 of JAYTRT010000152.1, forward strand.
CGGGGCGGGGTCGAGCGACCTGTCTGCTCACGTCCGCCCCGTGGGGCACATCCATGCAGAACTGACCGGGCGAGCTGCCGACTGTCGCCGGCAACCGGGGTCAGACGAGCGAGTTGGTGGGGATCAGCCGGACGGGGATCGACTTGAAGGTCGGGGTGCCGGCCTCGCCGGTGCTGTGCAACGGCACCAGTACGTTGGTCTCGGGAAAATAGGCGGCGCAGCATCCGGCGGAGATCGAATACCGCACGGTCCGGAATCGTGGGGCCGTGCGCACCACGCCATCCACATCGGTCGACTGGAGATCGACGATTGCACCATCGGCGATGCCGAGGGCGTCGAGATCGTCAGCGCTGACGAAGACCACCCGCCGCCCGCCGTGGATGCCCCGGTAGCGGTCGTCGAGGCCGTAGATCGTGGTGTTGTACTGATCGTGACTGCGCACCGTCTGCAACAGCAGGGTTCCGGCGGGGGCATCGGCGAACGTCAACGGATTGATCGTGAAGTTGGCTCGCCCGGTATCGGTGTGGAACTCTCGCTTGTCTCGCGGTGCGTGCGGCAGGGTGAACCCGCCGGGATGCATGATCTTGGCGTTGAAGTCGACGAACTCCGGAAGGACTCGGCCAATCGCATCGCGAATGCTCGAGTGGTCACCTTCGAAGCGTGTCCAATCGGCGCTACTGCTCGTTCGGCCGAGCGTTGCCCGCGCCAACCGACTGATGATCTGCACCTCGCTGAGCAGATCACGAGAAGCCGGTTGCAGACTGCCGCGTGAGGCGTGGACGACACCCATCGAGTCCTCGACCGTGACCGCCTGCTCGACCCCGTTCACGACGTGTCGCTCGGTGCGCCCCATCGTCGGCAGAATCAGCGACTCGTGGCCGGTGACCAGGTGAGACGCATTGAGCTTGGTCGAGATGTGCACGGTCAGGCGGCAGTTGGACAGTGCGCGGTGGCTGGCTTCGGTGTCCGGGGTGGCCGATGCGAAGTTGCCCCCCATTCCGATGAACACCTTGATCTGGCCGTCGATCATCTTCCGAATCGTTTCGACCGTGTCGCTGCCGTTGTGACGTGGCGGAGCGAAGTCGAACTCGGTCGCCAGCGCGTCGAGGAACGTGTCGCTCGGCTTCTCGTAAATGCCCATCGTGCGGTCGCCCTGCACGTTCGAGTGGCCGCGTACCGGGCAGACTCCGGCGCCGGGGCGGCCGATGTTGCCGCGCAGCAGCAGGAAGTTGACGACCTCGCGGATCGTCGCGACCGAGT
>JAYTRT010000153.1:0-6716 GCA_043746045.1 Actinomycetota bacterium
GCGGCCGGCGACGTGCACGACCGTGACGGTCCCGGTTGGTTGGATCCCGGCACCGGCGGCCGAGCCGTCGATGGTCGCGAAGCCGGCGCGAGTGTCGAGCAGACGAGCGGGAACGAGTGCCACGAATGTGGTCGATGCCGGGAAGTAGCCGGTGACATCGGCAACGAGTTGGGTCGTCTGCTGGCTGAAGATGCAGATCGCACCGTTGGCCCCGATCTTAGCAACGACCAGGTTCGGAACTGTCTCGCCGGAGACGTAGTTGAGGTTCGACGCTGTCGGTGGCTGGGTGCCACACGGGTACACGGTGGCGTAGCCCGCTGCCGTCGGCTCGGTCACTGTGAGGTTGACCACGACGGCTGTCGCGTCACCGGGGATTCCGGCGCGTCCCGTGATCTGCAACGTGGTCACCGACGCAGGGCCGACGACGCCACCGCCCTGCTGCGCGCCGTCGCTCGTGGTGTGGTCGGCGCGGGTGTCGATCAGTCGCGCCGGGTTGATCGGCACGTACGTCGTCTCGGGAGGAAACGCCCCGTTGACATCGACGATCAGGTCGAGCGGCTGTGAGGCGAACAGGCAGGCCTTGCCGCCGCCGCCGAGCTTGGTGACGACGGCATTCGGGACCGTACTACCGGCGGAGTAGTTCAGGCTCGACGCCGTCGGCTGCGGGTCGCCACATGGAAAGACGGTCACGAAACCAGCTGCGGCTGCCGCGGTGACGGTGACGTTCAACGTCGCCGCCACAGCGTTCGTTGCGACGCCCCCTCGACCAGCCACCGGTAGCTCGAGCACGGTCCCCCCAGCAACGGTCCCCGTTCCGGCGAACAGGCCGTCGACAGTGGTGAAGCCGAGTCTCGTGTCTGCGAGCCGGGCGGGCGTGAGCGGTGTGTAGTCACGGCCGATCGACACAGTGACGGTGAACGCCGTCGTCGCCGACAGTCCCTCTGTGTTCGTGGCGGTGCACGTCACGGTTGTCGAGCCGAGCGGGAAGTCCGATCCCGACGACGGCGAACAGGCCACACTCGGTGCGCCGACGTCATCGCTGGCCGCGGGCGTCGAGAAGGTGACGATTGCATGTGTCGCGCCGGGGGCCGCAACTGCGGTCACGTTGCTCGGGGTGATGGAGAAGAACGGAGGTGAGAAATCGCGCTTGTACAGCGTGACCAGGTGGGCCACCGAGCGGCCGACGACGAGCGATCCGTCAGTCGTGAAACCCCCGGGAGCAACCGCTCCGACGTCGTTGGCAGTGGTTCCGACGAGGCTGTTCGATCCGTCGACCCTGCCGAGCAACGTGCCCGGTCCTGCGAACGTCACGGCACCGGCATTGCTGATCAGCCCAACGGCGAAGAAGCTGCTCGTGAACGAGAACACGCCGTTCGGCAACACCGCGATCACGCCGTCACCGACACGGTCGCCGGCTGCGTTTCCGATCAGGCTGTTGGCCGGCGTCACGGCACCGGCGACACCGCTCGCGCCGTTGGCGTGGACGACGGCCCCGACGTGAGGCACCACCCCGTTCGACCACATGTCGGAAGCAACGACGTACGAGCCGTCGGTCATCGCACTGACGCGGGCCCCCACTCGATCCCCGGCAGTGGTGCCGACGAGGCTGTTCGCCGCGGAGACCGTGCCGACGGCGCCCGTGGCGCCGTTCCCGAACGTGACCGCACCGGCATCGGCTGCCGAGGCGTTGTCCCACAGCGGCGAGTCGACGACGAAGTTGCCGTTGGACAGTGCAGTCGTCGGTGTACTGGCGACCTGGTCCAGTGGCGAACTGCCGACGAGGCTGTTGGCCGACGTGACAGGGCCGACGGTCGATCCGTTGGCGGCCGCCCAGGTCGCCGCGCCGATGCCGGCGCTCCACGTCGGGCTGTCGACGACATAGGCGCCTCCGGTCAGAGGCGTTGCCCCACCGAATCCGACCCTGTCGTTCAGTGCGGTTCCGACAAGACTGTTCGCGCTGGTGACCGCTCCGACGTTCGTGCCGCCGTGCGCACCGAACGTCGCCGCGCCGGCGGCCGTCGCCGATCCGTTGCGCCACTGCGGGCTCAGCACGACGTAGTTTCCATTCGCCAAAGCGGTGATTCCCTTCGAACCGACGCTGTCACCGGACTGCGAACCAACGAGACTGTTCGCGGTCGTCACTGCCCCGCTCGTCCCGGTCGATCCGTTGGCCCACGTCACCGCTCCGACGTTCGCCGCGACTCCGTCCCAGTAGTCGCTCGGCACGACGTAGTTACCGTCAGTGAGCGGCTGGATCGATCGGATCCCGACCAGATCGGAAGCCGTCGTTCCGTGGAGGCTGTTGGCGGCTGTCACGGCCGTTGGCGAGACGCTGTTCCCGGGGCGCCACGTGACGGCTCCCTCGTCCACCGCCGTGCCGTCCCATCCGGACGACTCGACGACGTAGTTGCCAGCGGGACCCGACAGCGGGATCAGGGTGGATCCGACGCCGTCATGGGCGGTGGTGCCGTACAGGCTGTTGGAGGTGGTGACCGCACCCGAGGTTCCCGTCAGGCCATCGCCCCGCGCGATGGCGCCTGCATCGACCAAGCCACTGTTGGCCCACAGCGAACTGCCGACCGCATAGTTGCCGTTGGAGAGTGCCACAGCTTTCGTCACCCCGATCGAGTCGCCGGCGGTGGATCCGTACAGGCTGTTCGTCGTGGTCACCGGACCGTGTGTCGAGCCGTCACCCTTTGCCCACGTCGCGGCACCGACATCGGCAGTGCCGCCGTTGTCCCACAGGTAGGTGCCGACCACGTAGTTGCCGTTTGTCAACGCAGTGACACCCAGGCCGTTGCCGACCTGATCGGCGGTGTGCGAGCCGACGATGCTGTTCGTCCCGCTCACGGCCCCCGACAGTCCGGTGGTGCCGTTGACCCACGTCACTGCGCCGACCTTGGCGCTCACGCCGTCGCTCCAACTCGGGCTGAGCACGACGAAGTTGCCGTTGGTGAGTTCGACGATTCCACTCGAGCCGACCTGGTCGAGACCGGAGGAGCCGGTCAGCTTGCTGATCAGGTCGTGTGTCGCGCCGTCGTACAGGTACACGGCGCCCGTGTTCGCGGCCGGCACGTTGTAGGCCGGGTTGGTCACGACGAAGTTGCCGTTGTGCAACACGAAAACCGAACTCCCCCAATTGACGGCACCCGTCGGCGATGCGATGTCCACCGTCGACGACGCATTGGCGACGCCCGTGGACAGACCGCCGACGCACATCGATGCGGCAATGGCAATGACTGCAACAACCCTGGACGTACGCATGCGTCGGTCTCCCCGATTGATCGCCCGCAGTTGCGCACCATCCGTGATCAATGATGCGCACGTCTCGTCGCAGATACAAGGGCTACGGGAAAGAGCCATAGACATCGACGATCAGATCGGTGGGCTGGCTGTTGAAGATGCACACATCGCCGTTGGTGCCGATCTCGGTCAGCACCGCGTTCGGGATCGTCTGCGAGCCGGCATAGTTGAGATTGGAGGCCAGCGGAGGATCGATGCCGCACGGGTACACCGTCACGAATCCCGGAGCCGCTGGATTGGTCACGGTCACGTTGAGAACGGCAGTGTTCGCATCGGCGGGTACGCCTCCTCGGCCGGCGACGTGCACCGTCGTCACCGTGCCGATCGGTGTACTGCCGTTGCCCGCCGACGTCCCGTCGACCGTGGTGAAGCCGGGTCGGCTGTCGAGCAGTCGGGCCGGAACGAGCGCGGCGAACGACGTCGTCGCCGGGAAGAACCCGAGCACGTCCGCCACGAGTTGGGTCGCTTGCTGGCTGAAGATGCACACGGCACCGCCGACACCGATCTTGGCAATGACGAGGTTGGGGACGGTCTGGCCCGGTGAGTAGTTCAGATTGGAGGCCGTCGGTGGTGTCGACCCGCACGGGAACACGGTCGCGAACCCGGCGGCTGACGGCTCGGTCACCGTCACGTTCAGCGCCACCGAAGTCGCGTCGAGTGGAACACCCGCTCGACCAGTGATCTGCACCGTCGTGATCGACGCCGCGCCGACGGCGCCGGCTGCCTGCTGCGCTCCGTCGATGGTGGAGTGCCCGAGGCGAGTGTCCATGACGCGGGCGGGGTTGATGGCGAGGTACGACGTCGACGGCGGATAGGCCCCGTTGACGTCGACGACGAGCTGGAGCGCCTGTTGCGTGAAGACGCAGACGGCGCCCCCTGTACCGACCTTGGTGATGACAGCGTTGGGGATGGTCGAGCCAGTGTCGTAGTTGAGATTCGATGCAGTCGGCTGCGGCGAGCCGCACGGGAACACCGTTACGAAGCCGGCCGCAGCTGCCTCGGTGACGGTCACGTTCAGGGTCACTGCGAGCGAATCGCCCGGGACCCCGCCGCGCCCGAGCGCCGGCAACTCGAATGTCGACCCGGCTGCCAGTGCTCCGGCGCCGGCGAAGCGACCGTCGATCGTCGTGTGACCGAGGCGCGTGTCTGCCAGACGGGCCGGCGGGAGTGGTACGTAGTCAGGGCTCGACTTCACGGCAACGGTGAACGATGTCGTCGCAGACTGTCCGGCGACGTTGGTGGCCGTGCACGTCACCGTCGTGATACCGAGCGGGAACGACGAGCCGGGCGGTGGTGTGCAGGCAACGACCGGCGTGCCGACGTTCTCGGTCGCGACCGGCAGCGAGTACGTGACGGCAGTGCTCGAGACACCGGGTGGCGCAGTGGCGGTCACGTTCGGGGGTGTCGTGAACGAAGGCGCAGTCGCCGCCGTGAAGAACAGGGTGACGGTGTTGCTGGCGACTCTTGCGATCGGCACGGCACCGGCGGCGGTGAACCTCGGCGTCACCGACGTCGGCGTGATGTCACCCGATCGAGCGCCCAGCACACTGTTGGCCGGGGTGACTCCACCTGGAACAGCCGGCACACCGCCGAAGGTCACCGCGCCGCTTGTCGGGATGTCGCTGTTGCGAATCGCGCTGGTGACGAGGAATGTTCCGTTCGGCAGGGCAGCGGCCCCGGAGTTGCCGACCTCGTCGTTCTCGGCGTCGCCGACGATGCTGTTCGAACGCGACACCACACCGACAGCTCCACTGGCACCGCTGCCGAACGTGGCTGCTCCGATTTGGTCGACTGCACTGCCGTTGAACAAGGGACTGACGGCCACGTAGTCACCGCCGGCCAATGCGACATCGAGGAATCCGACCTCATCATCGGATTGTGATCCGACGAGGCTGTTCGTCGCAGAGACCGCACCGGCACCGTGACCCGGACCGACCGGGAGGGTGCTCCTGCTCCATGTCGATGCGCCAGCCGCGGCAGCCGATCCGTTCGCCCACGATTTCGACGACACGACGTAGCTGCCGTTGCCCAGTGCAATCGTGGTTCCCGAGCTGACCTCGTCGCCGGTGCGAGAGCCGACCAGGCTGTTCGAGACAGACGGTGTGCCGACGGTGAGGTGCGTCCCGTCGATCAATGTGCTGGCCCCCGCATCGACAACCGATCCGTTGTCCCAGTTCGGGCTGGAGATCACATAGTTGTCGTTGTTCAGCGCAACTGCCTCGATGCCCACCTCGTCACCGGACGCGCTGCCGATGAAGCTGTTCGCAGCACTGATCGCGCCGGCCGTTGCCGCGAAACCGCTGGCCCACGTGACGGCGCCGACGTCGGCGATCGACCCGTTGTCCCAACCCGGGCTCGGCACCACGTAGTCGCCGTTGGCCAGCGGGACGACCGAAGCCGTCGAACTGGCGCGACCCAGGTCGTTGGCGTGTGATCCGTAGAGGCTGTTCGCCGTGGTGACTGCACCGACCGTGCCGCCGACCAGGCCATTGCCCCACGTGACGGCTCCGACGGGCTGGGATGATCCGTTCTGCCAGCGGGTGCTGGCGACGACGTAGTTGCCGTTCGTCAGCGGCACAATTCCCCCGATCATGAGCAACGACATGCCGATCGAGTCGCCAGCGTGCGCTCCGACGAGGCTGTTCGACGCCGAGGTCAGCCCGACCAGCCGAGCACCTACTGTCGAACCGTTGCCCCACGTGACCGCACCGACATTGGCCAGTGTCGTCGTGCTCCAGTCCGGCGAAGCAACGACGTAGTTGCCCGTCCGCAGCGCCACCACACCGAGACCGACGCCGTCGCCGTCACGCCCGCCCACGAGGCTGTTCGAGGTGCCCACCGCGAACGCGCTGGGGGCGGTGCCGTTGGCCCATGTCGCAGCACCGACGGCGCCCGCTGCGCCGTTGCGCCAGTGCGGGCTGCGAACGACGTAGTTGCCGTTCGTCAATGCGGTCACGCCGCTCCTGCCGACCTCGTCGGCCCGCGTGCTGCCGACGATGCTGTTCGAATCGCCGACGGTGCCCCGGATACCGGCGCTGCCATCGCCCCATGTGACGGCGCCGACGTCGGCTGTCGTCAGCTCGCGCCAACTCGGGCTCGCCACCACGTAGTTGCCGTTGTTCAACACGAACACGAACTGCTGACCGTTGTCGTCGGTGCCGACGAGGTCGCCGGTGTGCGCACCGACGAGGCTGTTCGTTCCGGTCACGATGCCGTTCAGCCCGGTGGTTCCGCTGGCCCATGTGACGGCACCGGCGTCGACCGCAGCGCCGTTGTGCCAGTGCGAGCTCTCGACGACGAAGTCGTTGTTGCCGACCTCCTGGACGCCGCCACTACCGACCTGGTCTCCGGCCTGCACCCCGGTGAGGGTGCTGATCAGGTGCTCGTCGACACCGCTGTAGAGATGGACGGCC
>JAYTRT010000154.1:0-2091 GCA_043746045.1 Actinomycetota bacterium
CAGCCGGGTACGCCCGACCGATCGACCGGGCAATGGCCGATGCGCTTGCCGAGCGGCGTCTGCTCGCCGCAACGCTGATGCGACGACGGCGGGCCCGGCTCGATCCAGTTCATCGACCCGAGGCAGACCGGCGGATGCAGTACTGGCGCGGCGATCCCGATGCCCCACTCTGGACAGCCCAGTAGCGGTCCGCGAACAACGGAGTCAGAGGAAGCGGCGAACGAGTTTGAATTTCCAGCCCTTGTACGGCGGGTACATGATCGGCGGATCCGGCTTGTTCGGCTTGCGCAGCACGGCTTTGCCGTGACTGAACACATCGAATCCGAACTTGCCGTGATACGCCCCCATGCCACTTGCGCCGACGCCGCCGAACGGCAGATCGCCGATCGCGACGTGCAGGACGGCATGGTTCACACAGACGCCACCCGCCGATGTCCGCGCAATCACACGATCGGCGATGTCGTCGCTCGTCGTGAACACATACAGCGCAAGGGGCTTGTCACGATCGTTGACGATGCCGATCGCTTCGTCGATGTCGGCCACAGCGATCACCGGCAGGATCGGTCCGAAGATCTCCTCCTGCATCACGGCAGCGCTCGGCTTCACACCGGAAAGAACCGTTGGTGGGAAGAAACGCTGGGTCTTGTCGCCGTGGCCGCCACAGATGATCGATTCGTAACCGCCCTCGTCGTCGAGCAATGCCGTCAACCGGTCCCAATGCTTGGTGTTGATGATGCGGCCGTAGTCGGCGGACGATTTCGGCTCGTCTCCGTAGAAGTCGTGCACGGCCCGGAGCAGCGCACCCACCAGCTTGTCTTCGACCGCCGCGTCGACGAGCACGTAGTCCGGCGCGACGCAGGTCTGCCCGGCATTGATGAACTTTGCCCATGCGATTCGTCGAGCGGCGACTTCGATGTCGGCATCGGCGGCGACGATGACGGGACTCTTCCCGCCCAGCTCGAGCGTGACCGGGGTGAGGTGCTGCGCGGCCGCAGCCATCACGATTCGTCCGACCGTGCCGTTGCCGGTGTACAGGATGTGGTCGAACCGCTCCTTCAGCAGTTCGGTCGTTTCGTCGACTCCACCGGTGACGACGGCGACGATGGACCCGTCGAGGTACTGCGGGATCAGATCCGCCATGATGGCTGCCGTGGCCGGCGCGACTTCGGACGGCTTCAACACCACCGTGTTGCCGGCAGCCAACGCCGGAACGAGAGGAGCGAGCAGCAACTGCACGGGATAGTTCCACTGTGCGATGATCAGGACAGTGCCGAGCGGCTCAGCCACGATCTCGGCCGAGCCAGGCTTGAACGCGAGCTGGACCTTGACCCGAACAGGAGCACACCACGCATCGAGGTTCTTGAGTGCGTTCTTGATCTCGCCCAGCACGAAGCCGATCTCGGTCGCGTAGGCCTCCATCGGTGGCTTGCCGAGGTCGACGGCCATCGCAGCCATGATCGGCTCTTCGTGCTCGACGAGGAGTCGCTGCAACTGCCTCAGCTGGGTTCGCCGCGATTCCAGCGATCGCAATACCCCGGCCCGATACGACTCGCGCAAGGCCTCGACCTGTTCGGCAATGGAAAGCTCACTCATGCGGCCAGGCTACGCAGATCGGGCGCGCCCGAGCGGACAGTCAGCTCGGCTGACAGGTCGGACAGAAGTAGCAGGCCCGGCCGGCGAGCTCGACGACCTGCACCGGTGTGTCGCAACGCAGACAACGGTCGCGGTGGTAGACGTATGTCGCCTCACCGCGACGCAGCCGACGCCCGGTCGGCAGGTCGACCAGGCGCCGATCGACGGTGATGATCCGGTTGTCCTTGACACCCTTGCGCAGCATGGTCACAACGGTGTCCCAGATCGCACGCAGCTCGACCGGGTCGGTGTCGATTCCTGCTCGACGGGGGTGGATACCGTTGACGAACAGCGCCTCGGCGCGGTACACGTTGCCGACGCCGCACAAGACGGACTGATCCAACAGCAACGAGCCGAGCGGCTGCTTCGACTTGGCCATCCGGTCGATCGCGAGCGCCGGCTTGGCGTCTCGTCGGAGAGGGTCCGGCCCGAGTCTGCGCAGGATCGCAGCGCGGTCGT
>JAYTRT010000155.1:0-2089 GCA_043746045.1 Actinomycetota bacterium
CGCTCCGCGGTGACATCGGTGAGAACGCAGAAAATCGATGATGGCTGGCCGTCACGCCCAGCGATGAGTTGCCAGCGGTCGTCAGTGATCACGGGACCATCCGGTCCGAGCTCGTGGACGAGCTCACCATCCCACTCTTGTCCTGTGAGAACTGTCGCGATCGCGGCGTCGAAGTCCTCATCACTCACACCGAGCGCCTGACTTGCCGAATGTTCACCGTCGTCGAGAATGCCACCGCCGAAGAGGCGGCGCGCAGACCGGTTCGCGTACTCAATGCGTTTGTCGGGGGAAATAACGAGGATAGCGTCGCGCGCCGCGTCCAGCAGAGCGGCCTGTTGGCGCGCGCGCACGTCGGCTTGCCGCATCGCGACGGCACTCTGCTCCTCTTTCGACACGTCACGCACGTACAGTGCAATTCCTTCATCTGTCGGGTACGCGGTGGATTCGAACCAGGCATCCAACGGTTCGAAGTACTCTCTGGCGGTTCCTACGAGTTGGGAATTCATCGCATTCCGGCAGATAGAACCAAAATCACTGCCGGTCTCGCCAGGGGGAGACTCCCACAAGTAGTCGCCGATTAGCGAGGAGACATCGCGCCGCAGGTACCTGGCCAGCGTGTCGTTGACGAACGAGTAGCGCCAGTCGTGCGTGATGAAACACAGCCCGTCTTGAATCTGGTCGAGCGTGGATCGCAGTCGGCTCTCCAGCTCGAATCGTGCGGCGCGCTCAGTTTCGACCTCGGTGGCATCCGTGTTACTCGCCATCATCGAGCCAGCCGCTGGGCCGGACGTGATCCGCTGCGCACGGGCGTTCACGATGATGGACCGGCCCGACCGGGTTTTTTGGCGAAGCTGTCCTGACCAGCGGCCCGTACGTGCCAACTCCTCGCCGCCGAGCACCTTGAGGGGTGGGCCGTCATGGATGACAAGATCATCGACGTGTTGACCGATTGCGTCGCCGATCGGGCACTCGTACAGGTCCGCCGCAGCCTGATTCCAGAGCGCTATCCGTCCGTCCGCACCGAATGTGAAGATTGCGTTGGATGAAATCTCGAACAGGGACGCCTGCAGGGCGTCGCGGTCGGCCCGCTCCTGGGCCGCAAGTTCGGCGGCGACCTCCTCGGTCACGTCCCGAAAGATCAGGGCGATACCTTCGTCGCTCGGATGAGCCGTGAGATCAAGCCACCGATTGAGGGTCGCGAAGCGGCCGCGGGCTCGGGCGACTGTGCGCTGATCCATCGCGACCCTGTAGGCGTCTATCACGTTCTCGGGGGCGAAGCCAGGCAGGAGGTCGTAGATGGCAACGCCCAGTTGAGATTGGTCCGGGATCCCAACGAGTTCCCTGGCAGCGCGGTTCGCAAAGGTAACCCGCCAATAGCGGTCGAGAAAGCAGATGGGATCCTGAATATGGTCGAGCGTGGTGCTGAGTGCGGCCTCGAGCCGGGATCGTTCCTCACGCTCCGCGCGAACACGGGTGATGTCGAGGATGCCACCAGCGATTCGCGTGATGTTTCCGGCGGCATCCCGAATCGCCTGGCCGGAGACTCGAACATACAGTTGGTGACCGAGCCCGTCGAGGACGACTGCCTCCAGATCCATCGGGACACCCTCCGTCATGCACCTCATGACGGCGTGTTCGACTCTCGAACGGTCTGGTTCTGGATACATCCCGATTGCGGACTCGAGAGGAGGAGCTCCGCTGCTCCCCTCGACGTGGAACATGCGGAAGAGTTCGCTCGACCAGAAAACTGTGTTCGTCTCGGCGTCGACCGACCATCCGGCGAATCTCGCGACACGCCCGGCCATGTCCAGAAGCGCGACGTTGCGATCGAGGAGGTCACTCAACACTTGCACGTGCCCAACGTCCCTGGCGATCCCGGCCACGGCAAACACATGGCCCGTGTCATCCACGAGGGGGATGTTCGTGACGTCGACGTCGAAGAAGGTTCCGTCGGCTCTGATGCCACGGGTGAGGTACTGGGAGGTTTCGCCGGCGAGCGCCCGGGCGAAGCCATCAGCGGTGATGTCGACGAACTCTGGATGCACCATAGGCTGGAACCCCATCGTCAGCATCTCGTCTCGTGTGCGCC
>JAYTRT010000156.1:0-6676 GCA_043746045.1 Actinomycetota bacterium
ACCGCACGACGACTCGGACACTCCGTCGAAACCCTCGTCACCACCTACATCGGCGCCCTCGACGACGAACAACACATCGCCAACCAACGACTCGACACCTACCTCAACCTCGAGCACAACCAAGGCAACGCCCGAGTAGCCGAAACACCGATCCAATCACCGGTCGCGACGCGCAGGAATGCGCCCACCTCGATCGCGGACCACGCACGCCATCACGCAGCGAACAACGTCGACGCTGACCGTGCGGCTACCGGAACGACTTGGGAATCAGCCCGCGTGCTCGCGCGTCGCGTGTGAGTTCGTCGCGGAAGTCGGGGTGTGCGATCGAGATCATTGCCTTCGCTCGTTCCGGGATCGACCGGCCTTTGAGGTTGACGATGCCGTATTCGGTGACCACGTACATCATGTCGCTGCGTGGCGATGTGACAACGTTGCCGGGTGTCATGTCGACCACGACCCGGCTCTTGCGGACGCCTTTGCGTTCGTAGGTGGATGACATGCACACGAATGACTTGCCGCCTTCGGATGCGTACGAGCCGCGCACGAATTGGAGCTGACCGCCGCTGCCGCTGATGTGGCGGTGCCCGTCGCTCTCGCTGGCCGCCTGGCCCTGGAGGTCCATCTGGGTGGTGTTGTTGATCGACACCATCCGGTCGTTGAGGCGGATGAGGTGTGGCGGGTTCGTGAGATCGGTGGGTTGGAACGAGAAGTCGGGGTTGCGGTCCACCGTGTCGTACATCGTCTTGGTCCCGACGCCGAAGGTGCACACGATCTTGCCCGGATGCACGTTCTTCGCTGACCCTGTGATGATGCCGGCCCGGTAGAGGTCGACGATGCCGTCGGTGAGCATCTCGGTGTGGACACCAAGGTGTTGCACGCCGCTGGTGCCCAGCAGTGAGCACACTGCGTTCGGCATCGCGCCGATGCCGATTTGCAGGCATGCACCGTCGTCGATCTCGGCAGCGATCAGCGCACCGACGGCTCGGTCCGCGTCGGTGAGCGGCGTGTTCGGCAGCTCCGGTAGTGGGAGCCCGGCGCCGTCGATGACGTAGTCGACTTGGCTGACGTGCAAGCTCTGATCGATCCCGTGCAGGTATGGCATTGCCGGATCGATCTCGACGATGACGATCTTGGCCCGCTCGGCGATTGCGCCGTGCCAGCCGTTGGTCATGCCGAAGTTGAAGTAGCCGTCGGCGTCGACCGGGCAGGTCTTGATCACCATCACGTCGACCGGGTCGATGAATCGGCGGTAGTAGTCGGGGATCTCGCCGAGGTTGCAGGGGATGTAGTTCTGCGCGCCGACATCTGCGTGCTTGCGGTCGTAGCCGCTCATGTGCCAGTTGAAGAAGCTCACGTGAGCGCGCTCGGGGTCAGCCTCGACGACGGCACGGGGCCGCAGGCTCAGGCACCCGCGCACCTTCACGTCCGACAGCTCGGTGATTCGAGCGGCCAGCGCAACGTCGAAGGCATCGGGCATCGACAGCACGGCTCCGTAGTCCACCCAGTCACCCGAACGCACGAGCCCGGCGGCAGCTTGCGCAGTGATGTGGCGAGCCTCTCTCGACGTGCTGAGAACAGCTGACACACTCATGAGATCTCGGGGGCTTCGTGCATCGGTGACCTGCTTGTCCAGTGGCGTTGGTGATCCTGCGACCATCCTGGATCGGCCGCCGCGTCAGTGGCGCGTCACCTGGTCCCGGCCTCCTGTCGGCGGGCCGTGATTTCCTCTCGGCGAAAGCACCGACGACTGGACATTCCGTCGAAAAGTTCGCGTTCACCTACGTCAGCGTCTGGACGAGGAACGCATTGTCAACAAAAGGCTCGGCACCTACCTGGATGCGCCAGTGGCGGCAACTGATTCGAGTCCTACGGTGTTCAACTGACCGTCGCTCGTCTCATATGGGGCGGAACTCGGACGACGTCACATCAAGTGAACATTCTGGGTGTGGAGGCATCACGGAAGCTGCGGCCTGAGGCCGTTTCAGTAAGTTTTCGCCCAGCCGCCTGTGTGGAAGGTCACGTGGGGCTCGGAGGTGACGCCGGCTTCGTGCATCACGGTCTGCAGTTGGGGGTCGGCGAGGAAGCTGTGCAGAGCGTCGAAGGATTCGGCCTGGTGGTAGACGGTGATCAGCGTTGGATCGTCGAGAGAGCGGTGCGCACCGTGGCCGATGATCCCAGCTGAATGTTGCAGCTCGCCTGCGGTGTCGTAACCGGTTAGCCAGGTGTCGAAGTCGGCGACGTGGTGGTGCAGGAGGAATGCGGGGAGCTGGCGATCTGACACGATCTCGTTGCGGATCGGTTGCAGCCATCGGATGAGCGGCGGTGACACGACCCCAACGTTCTGCATCACCTTGCCGAGTTCAGGTGACGAGGTGAACGCTTTGGCATTGTCGAGGTCGGAGAGCGTGAGGAATACCGTGATCAGGTGGGGGTCGTCCTGAGCCCGGTTGATGTGGTGGCCGAGGATTCCGGCGCCACGGCGGGCCGGCTCGTGATCGTCGAACCCAGCTTTCCACCGGTCGACGTCCTCAACACGGTGAGTGAGGAGTATGGCGTATGGTGGCAGCTCGTTGGTCATCGCCGCATGGTGGCACTGTGGTCGCGTCACGAGCGCGTCACTGCGTCGAGGTGAGCTGGCGCAGCTTCGCGGCGCGCTGAAGCCAGCTGGTCATGCCGTACGTCGCGCAGAGTTCCTCGGCTTTGGAGAGCCATCCCTCCCCTACTGCGTTGAGCGACGCCGTCGCGCGCAGCTGGTTTTGTGCGAGGGCGATGAGGGTGGTGGCGTGGTGGTATTCCCAGCCGAAGGCCTCAGTGGTGGCCAGCGCGTCGAGGAGGTGCCGCTCGGCGTCGTCGTGTTGTCCCAGCATCGAGGCGAGTTTGCCGACATAGGCCGAGACCGGACCTTGGCTGGTGACCCCGTTGAACGACACCTCGCCGGCCAACGGTGCGATCGCCGGGAACAGCCACTCGGCGGCGGTCACGTCGTCCAACTCGATCGCGAGAACTGCGTGGGCGATCAGCGTGGTTGATCCGAAAGAGTCCTGCGAGATGGCATCGAGCCCTGCCGCGATCACATCAGCGAGCACGGCTTCGCCGATTTCGGGCCGACCGAGTTCGCTGCAGACGAGGGCGTGTGCGGCTCGGAACAGCGGCGCGACGTGCGGGTCTGTGTCCATCATTTGCTGGACGATCGGGAAGAGCTCGGCATGGCGTCCGGCGAAGGTGCCGAGGAAGAAGAATTGGCCTGCGAAGACGCCGAAGGCGTCTGGATCGCCGATCTGCACCCCCAGCTCCCACGTCGCGTTGGCGATGCGTTCAGCTTCTTCGAATCGTGCGGCCATCGTGGCGACGAACGTGTCGATGATGCCGACGTGCCAGCGCATCAACGGTTCACCGATCTGGTCGGCGATGTCGTGGAGTCGTCCGAGGTACCGAACGGCACGGTCCGCGTCACCGACACAGATTGCAGTTCCGTAGGAGGCGTGGTGGACGACGAACGCCAGGTGGGGATCATCCGCCTCGTCGGCGATGGCGGTCGCCTCATCCGCGAGCGCGGCGCGCGCCGACGCCGCATCCGGAGTCCAGAGCGCGTACAGGACGTCCGGCGCCACGCGAGCGACGAGAGTGGGGTCGAGGCTCGACCTTGCGAGTTCCAGGGCCTCGAGTGCCATGGCCTGTCGTCGACCGTGCTGGCCGGAGTGTTCGAGGCTTTGCGCCAAAAGCGCTGTGAGGCGGGCCCGGGTTTCCAGGTCGGATCGCACGGATCTCGCGTACGCAGCTTCGACGATTGCCAGTTGCTCGCCGGACCAGAGGCTGCGGAGCGACCCGCGTGTGGTCGCCAGGGCAGCTCGTATCAGCGTCGCGTCCGCACCACACGCTTGGGCGAGTTCCGCTCCTCGGCGGATCGTCTCGAGCGCATCGGGCTGACCAGCACGAGTGGCGGCCTCACCGAGCCTCACGAGCAGGTCCGCCCGCTCGGCGTCCGGTGCCGCGAGTGACGAGGCGAGGTCGAGTGCCTTGCGGAACCAGCGGACCGCTTCGTGAGGCGCCAGCTCCGACAGTGCGAGTTCACTCGCGGACGTCGCCCACCGCTGAGCTTCGCCGAGCAGCCCGCCGAGTTCGGCGTGGCGGGCGAGCTGTGGGGCGAGCTCGAGCGGCGGTGTCACTTGGGCGGCGAGCATCGCTTCGAATGCGCGAGCGTGGAGGGTCTCGGCGGCGCGACTGCCGAGTTCGGCCTCGAGCGCGCGTGCGACCAGAGCGTGGGTGAAGCGGACGTTGCCCGACAGCGAGGGGTGGTCGGCCAGGATCCCGACGGCCACGGCGCGATCGAGCAGTGCGGTCACCTTGTGGTCGGCGAGGTCGGTCATCGCCGTGAGCACTTGTTGGTTGAACTGCATACCGAAAACCGCAGCGGCGGTCAGTACCGGTTGGGCCTCCGGTCCGAGGGCGGCGACGCGGTGCCAGACGAGGTCGCGCAGTCCCGATGGCAGCTCGAGAGGAGTCGCGGGTGCAGATGATGCGACCTCGTCGTCGACGCCGATGTGGCCGGTCTCGTTCCAGTGTCGGAGGAGGTGCTCGGCGAAGAGCGGGTTGCCGGCCGTCTCAGTGTGGAGCCGGGCAGTAATCGCTCCGACGTCACTGCCTGTAGTTCGGGCGAGCTGCTCGTGCACCATCGCGCCGAGTTCGTCGACGTCGAAGCCGCGCAGCTCGACGACGCTTGCTTCGGCGAGCACGGCCATGAGCGCTGCGGGCTCCCGAGCGCCCAGGACAAACAGGACCGGTGACGGCCCGAGGTTGCACGCCAGGTGCCGGAGCAGCTGGACAGCGGCCGGCTCGGCCCAGTGCAAGTCGTCGAGCATCAGGATCAGTGGAGCGACCTCCGCAGCGCGTTGGATGATGTCGAGCACCGCGTTGAACATCTGGTGGCGGGCGGTGCCGTCGTCCCCGGCCACCGCGACCGAACATGCGATCCGGCCGGCGACGTGCGGGAGGAGCCGCAGCAGGTCGCCGCCGCAGGAGGCCGTGTGTGCCATGAGCACGTCACTCTCCAGGGTGTCGACCAACCGACCCACGACGCCTTGGAAGGGGTGGTACGGCACGACGACGTGTTCGTCGCACCGCCCGTAGAACACATCCCAACCCGACGCCTCCCGTGCGAACGTGGCCAGGAGCGTGGTCTTGCCGATGCCCGCCTCGCCGGTCACCAGCACAGTCCGCACCCCGTCGCGACCTGCCTGCTCAGCTGCACCAGCGAGCATCGCCAACTCGCTGCGCCGCCCCACTCCGCTCCGCGTCGCAACCAACATCTCGTGCAGCGGCGGAGCCGCCCGATGTTCAGCTGCCTCGGCTGGTCGACCCGTGCGGGAACGGAGTCGGTCATCGAAACCATCCCAGCCGGCGGCCACCCGCTGGTCCAAGAGCCGCAACTCGGCCGACGGCTCGGTGCCGGCAGTCTCGATCAGCTCGTCGCGGTAGCGCTGAAATGCTCGCAGCGCCTCGGTCTGGCGCCCCGAGGCCGCCAGCGCCCGGATGACGAGGCCCCGGGGGCGATCCCGAACGGGGTGCTCGATGATGTGTGGTTCGAGCACGGTGAGAGCGTCGTTGGGTCTGCGGTCGGCGATCAGCGCCTCGCCGAGATCCTCGATCGCGGCGGCCCTGACCGCCCCCAGGCGGGCCGCCTCGGCGACAGCCCACGCCTCGTCAGCGAACTCCTCGAGAGCGTTCCCCGCCCATCGCTCGAGCGCACGGCTGATCACCGCGACGTCACCGTGTGCCGACTGCAGTTCAGCGCACGCCACACTCGCATCGACGACGGCATCCAATCGATACCCGCCGACAGTCGTCTGCAGCGCCTCCTCCCCGACGAGGCGACGCAGTCGGGACACCGAGGTCCTCAACGCACCGCCCGTGACCTCCAACACCCCGCACAGCCATTCCGCCCTCACGGCGGTCGAAGCGTGGACCGCAAGCACACCGAGGAGACGGCGCTGCGACGCACTGGGCAGCTCGATCACCTCGCCTCGCGGCCCGAGCAACTGCACGGGCCCGAGAACCCGGACAGATGGCTCCTGGTTTGGCACCGTCAGAGTCTTGCGCACGCGGTGATGCGCAGGTGACGCGAACCCCGTGGCTCAATCAGGCTCAATCCACTCAACAACACACGAGGTCGACATGCCCAAGTATCTGTTCGAAGCCAACTACACGCCTGAAGGCCTGGCCGCCCTCAAGGGATCCGGCGCGTCAAGTCGGGCCAAGGCGATCAACGACATGGCAACCGCCCTCGGTGGAAGCCTCGACTCGTTCCACTTCGCGTTCGGTGACGTGGACGCCTACGTCATCGTCGACCTTCCAAACGACGAAGCGGTCGCGGCCGCAGCGTTCACGGTCGGCTCGAGCCCCATGACAAAGCTCAAGACCGTCAAGCTCCTCACTCTTGACGAAGCCGACGCCGCCATCAGCCGCTCTGTCAGCTACCGGGCCCCGGGAAGCTGACCCATGCCGAAGCTCATCGCAACCCACGAAGTCGACGACGTCGCGCACTGGCTCTCATCCCCCAAGCGCACCGAGGTGTTCGGCTCAGTAGCAAGTGACATTCGCACGTTCGTCGACCCGGAGAACCCCAGCCGCGTCGGTCTGAGCATGGATGTCTCCGACATGGATGCCTTCCAGGCAGTCA
>JAYTRT010000157.1:0-2080 GCA_043746045.1 Actinomycetota bacterium
TCAGGTGTTCCCATCTGGGGCGGCCCCCCGATGCTCGACTGAGCATCCGCCTGAAAGGCATCCGCCGGGCAGCGGGCGCCTTTCAGAGGCCGGTCAGACTGCGGTGGAGCAGTACGGCAATGGTGTCGCGCATGGCCGCATTGGTGGCGCCTCGGCGGGCGATCTCGTTGCGGTACGGCAGCAGCCGTTCGATGATCGCGATCATCGATGTCGCGGTCACGAACGGGTTGATCGACTTCGGCAAGCGACCGTCGGCTTGGGCATGCTCGACCATCTTCGACATCGACGCGATGACGAGCAGGTTCGCTCGCGAACGAGACTCACGAAAACCGGCGTGGCCTTCTTCGGCTTTCAGGTTGCGGACCCGCAGGACGGCGTTGTGATCGTCCCAGAATCGCGTGTAGGCATCGACGAACTCGCCGGCTCGGGTCAGTCCGTCAGCGCCGTCCCACCCGCTGTCGAGATGTGAGACAAGCGGAGTTTCGTCGTGGGTCGCCTCCTCGGCGAGCGCCAGAAGTGCAGCGTCGACATCGACGAAGTATTGATAGAACGTGGCCGGCGACGAGCCGACTTCGCGGGTGATGTCGACGATCTTCAGATCGAGCAGACCCTGTTCGGACAACAGCTTCGAGGTTGCCTGCAGCAGTCGTGCACGTGTTCCTTCGGCACGGGAGCCCAGGACGCGACCATCGGCTCCGAGAATCGCTGGCTTGCTACGCGTCACGGTGCTCCCTCGGGTGAATTCAGGAACCGTACACGGGGGCGGGGGTCGGGGCTGCCCCGAGCAGATCATCGACGAGAGCGCCGATCTCAGCCGGTTCGTACCGTGCGCCTTTGTCGAACACGGCACCGTGCTGCCAGCCGTCGGCAACACTCAGCTGTCCGCCGGCGGTCTCGAACATCCGGCCGGAGATCGTGCATTCTGCCGAGCCGAGCCAGACCACGACCGGGCTGACGTTGGCAGGATCCATCGCATCGAATCCCTCTTCGGGTTTGCGCATCATGTCGGCAAATGCGTCCTCGGTCATCCGGCTGCGCGCCGACGGGGCGATGCCATTGAGCAGAATTCCGTATCGGCCGAGTTCGGCGGCGGCCGTGATGGTGAACGCCGCGATCCCGGCCTTGGCGGCCGCGTAGTTCGCCTGCGACACGCTGCCGAACAGTCCGGCGCCTGACGAGGTGGTGACGACTCTGGCGTCGCGCTGGCGACCGGCCTTGGACTCGCCACGCCAATAGTCGATCGCCTGCCGGACAGGGCAGAACATGCCGCGCAGGTGCACCCGCATGATCGCGTCCCATTCGTCGACCGACATGTTGACGATCATCCGGTCGCGAACGATGCCGGCATTGGTCACGACGGTGTCGAGATGACCGAACGCTTCGATCGCCTGAGCCACGAGATGGCCGGCCTGCTCCCAGTCGCTGATGTCGTCGCCGTTGACGATTGCCTTGCCGCCGTTGGCCCGGATCTCCTCGGCCACTTCCTGTGCCGGCGACAACGTGCCACCACTGCCATCGAGTTCGGCGCCGATGTCGTTGACCACCACCTTCGCCCCTTCTGCTGCAAACGCCAGGGCGTGGGCGCGGCCCAGCCCACGGCCTGCGCCCGTGATGATGACCACCCGATCGTCACAAATTCCCATGATGACGTGTCCCTGTTCTCGTGTCTGGTGTTGCCGATGTCGTGCCGCTGAAGTCGTTCTGCTGGTGTCGTGCTGGCGAAGTCGTGATGCTGGTCAGAGTGCTGCCGCGAACGCAGCGGCGTGATGATCGCTGTTGCCGAAGTGCGTGTCGAGGACACATGCCCGTTTCCAATAGCGTTGAGCGTCGACCTCCCAGGTGAAGCCCATCCCACCGTGTACCTGAATGCATGTCTTGCCGCAGAACAGGGCGCTGTCGCCGGCCAACAGTTTCGCCATCCGGGCCGTTTGATCGAGGTCGACAGCGTCCCCACGGCCATCGATGTTGACGGCGGCTGCATAGACCGCGGCCCGGGTCACCTCGGCCTTGGTCAGCATGTCGGCCAGCATGTGCTTGACGGCCTGGAAGGCTCCGATCGGGCGTCCGAACTGCTCGCGTT
>JAYTRT010000158.1:0-2079 GCA_043746045.1 Actinomycetota bacterium
GCGGCGTACTTCGGTGCGCGTGTGGTGCCCCACGTCTGTGCCGGGCCGATTTCACTCGCCGCCAATCTGCACGTCGCAGCAACGGTCCCGGTGATCCGGGCGATCGAGTATCCGTACACGATGGCGCCGGCGTGGGCAGCCTTCAGTCCTGGAGCAGGGCTCGGAATCGACTCGATCGAGGACGGCACGATCGCGGTTCCGAACGGGGCCGGGCTCGGAGTGAGCCTCGTCGAGGAGGCCGTGGCAATGCATCCGTACAGCGCACCGGGAGCGAGAGTCGCCGGATCGCGAGCCGGTCTGCCCGACCGTTTCGTCGGCGACCGTTGAACATCGGCGACCGTTGACATCTGAAGAGACCGACCCATGCACCGAGACCGACCAATTTTGGAGAAACGATGAGCGAGACCACGACATCCCCGACGACCATCGCCGCCGACCTACGGCTGTTGGCCGACGGCTCGTACGTCCCTGGACGTCTGCCGACGACATTCACCGGTGCGACAGCGCCGCGAATGTCCGAATTCAGCGCTGACTACATGACGCACATCGAATCCCATCTCCGCGAGGACGACGCCCACGTCGCCGAGCGGATCCTCGCCGTGCTGCGATCGACCGACGACCTTGTACAGGGTTTCCAGGTCACCCAACTCGTCCATGGTCTGCAGACTGCCACGATGGCCGAACGTGCCGGGGCGGACATCGACATGGTCGTCGCCTCGCTCTGCCACGACATGGGCAAGATGATCTCCAACGCCAACCATCCGGCCATCGCTGCCGAGATGATCCGCCCGTGGGTGTCCGACGAGGCGTACTGGGTGGTCAAGGTCCATCAGGACTTCGAGGGGCTGCACTACTACGACCGGATGGGGCTCGACCCGATGGTCCGTCGCAAATATGCCGGACACGAGTACTACGAACTGGCCGAGCGCTTTGCCGACGAGTGGGATCAGAGCGCATTCGATCCCGACTATCCGACGTTGCCTCTGGAACACTTCGTACCGATGGTGCACGAAGTGTTCGCAAGGACGCCACGCCGAGGGTGAACGGGTCCCGCTCCGAACCGAATCTGGTCGCGAGTTCGGCGCCGAATTTCTCGCCGATCAACCGACGTTCGCTGGCCGACGACGTTCGTCGGCAGCTCGAACGCAACATCCGCACCGGTGTGTTCGCACCGGGTGCGATGCTCCCGGACGAGCAGACATTGTGTCGTCAACTCGGCGTGTCGAGGCCGTCGGTGCGTGAGGCGATCCGCGATGTGATCGCAGTCGGGCTCGTCGAACGGCGTGGCAACCGGGTCCACGTCGTCGAGCATCTGCCGGCGGTTCGGCTGCCGACGGACGAACGCGCCGCGAGGATCCGCGAGGTGTTCGAGACCCGTCGGTTGATCGAGGTACAGATCACCGAATACGCCGCCGAGCGCGCCACGGCCGCTCAGCGCGGCGAGATCAGCGACTACGCACAGTTGATCGGCGATGTGACAGATGTGGAGCAACTCCGGCCGCTGGACAGGGCATTCCACGCAGTGATCGCAGCAGCCGCGGGAAACGCGCTCCTCGCCGAATTGCACTCGAAGGTGCTCGACGCGGTGTTCGCGACCGAGTCAGCGGCTGCACTGTTGGGCCGAGCGACGAATCGTGCTGATGCCAAGCGAATCCTCTCGAACAGCGCCACGACCCATCGCGCGATCGCGGTGGCCATCGCGTCCGGCGACATCGTCGCGGCATCCGCTGCGGCACGCGCCCATCTCGACGATGTCGAGCACCGCATCGCGACGGAACCGGGTCCGCTGCCCTGACCACAGCGACCTGGCGACGGCCGTCAGTGGGTCGGGGCCGCGCTGGCGATGTGCGACGCGTCGGCGCTGATCACGACGGGGGTCGCGTCGGGTTCGTCGGTCGGGTCGGTCTCGATGCCGGTGGCCATCAGCGCAATCAGCTGTCGCCGCCATTCGACGGAACATTTGTCGGCCTGCACGCTGACCACCGAGGTCTGGTCGAGCGGCAACATGCCCGGCACCAACTCCAGCATCAGCTTGTCCTCGGCGCCGATGGCCAGGTCGAAACGAATGACCTCCTCGGC
>JAYTRT010000159.1:0-2079 GCA_043746045.1 Actinomycetota bacterium
AACAGCCGGACGGCTTTCGTGAGACGATGCGCCAATGGCCGAGCCAACTCCTCGAGCAGGCCGGCCTTGTACGCCAGTTGGCGCGCTGGATCGTTCTCGGCGCAATGTCCGGCGTGCTGGCCGGGCTGTCGTCGTGGGTGTTCCTGAAAGGCCTGGAACGGGTCACCGAGTTCCGTGAACACGGCCGGCAGTGGCTCGTCTTCTTGCTGCCGCTGGCCGGAATGGGCATGGGCGCGGCCTACCACTACCTCGGCGGGCGGTCACACGAGGGCAACAACCTGCTGCTCGACGAGATCCACGAACCGACCGAATGGGTGCCCACCCGAATGGCGCCGCTGGTCCTGATCGGCACCTGGGTCTCGCACCTGTTCGGCGCGTCGGTCGGCCGCGAGGGCACCGCGCTGCAGATGTCCGGCAGCCTCACCGACGGTCTGTCCAAGTTGTTGCGGCTGACCCCGGCCGACCGGCGGATGATGTTGATCGCGGGATTGGCCGGAGGCTTCGGGGCGGTGTTCGGTGTTCCCGTTGCGGGTGCGGTGTTCGCACTCGAGGTACAGCATGTCGGGCGGATGCGGTTCGAGCCGATCATTCCGGCATTGTCCGCCGCGATCGTCGGGGACCGGATTCTCACCGCGCTCGGCTACCACCACACCAAGTACGCCGAGATGCTGCCGCACGTCACGCCGTGGTTGCTGCTGCGCGTCGCGGCCGCAGGCATTGCATTCGGTCTGGTTGCGGCTGCGTTCAGCGGGTTCACGCACATCCTGAAGTCGACGATGGCGCGTCATGTCACGTGGGTGCCGGCCCGACCGCTGATGGGTGGAATCGTGATCATTGCGCTCGTCTCCATCTTCGGCCACCGCTATCAGGGACTGTCCGTGCCTCTGCTCGCGCAGGCGATGGCGGGCCAGCACCTCAGCTTCGCGGCGTTTGCGTTGAAGCTGGTTTTCACCGTCGTTGCAGTCGGTACCGGGTTCTTCGGGGGCGAGGTCACGCCACTGTTCGTGATGGGTGCCACGCTCGGTGCCGCCTTCGCCCTGCCGCTCGGGATCGGCGGTCCACTCCTGGCGGGGGTCGGCTTCTGTGCCGTGTTCGGGGCTGCAGCGAACGCACCCATCGCATGCATCATCCTCGGTGTCGAACTGTTCGGCGCCGGTGCCATCGTGCCGCTCGCGGTCGGCTGCGTGATCGCATACATCGTCAGCGGGAACCGGGGCATCTACTCCAGCCAACGGATGTCGGCGACCAAGCTCGGCCACGGTCAGGTCGAGATCGCCTGATCGAGCGACGTCGCTGAGCTCCTTCAGTCACCGGGTCAGAGGTCACCGGGTCAGAGGTCACCGGGTCAGAGGGGATCGGTCAGAGGGGATCGTCGCCCGGCATGCCGCGATCCGCGACGTGGGCGGTCCAGCGTCGGCCGTCCCAGTACCGGTATTCATGGCGGCTGGCCGGATCTCGATACCAGGCCGCCGGAGCCAGCGGCCGCTCGCCGGACGACCGAGATCGCTCGATCGTGATGGTCGGGTCCGTCACCGCAGTCGGTGCAGGGATCGGCTGCGGGTTTGGCTCAGGGATCGGCGTGATCACGGGCGGTGACAGGAACTGCGTGGGCGGTGCCGGCGCGATGGGCGGTGCCGGCAGTGGCATCACCGGTCGCAACAGCGGCGACGTGACGTCAACGGGTGGCGCGGCTTCCTGCTGCCACAGCGCAGCGACGTCATCTGCAACAGACCCAGCGAAGTCGTGGTCGCATTTCTGGCACGTCGTCAACACGGCCTCGTCGCGACGTTCGCCACACTGCGGACAGTATGTGACGACAGACGAATCGGCATCGAGCCCCTGGCATCTCGGACAGACGAATGGAATGTCGAAGTTCTCGAGCTTCATCACCGATCCGATGATCAGGAATGGGCTGATCCCGCCCTTCGAAACGGTTGCCCCGACGGCGCCTGGGATCACCTCCTTGCGACGGTTCCGCTCCAGCAGCTTCTCGACGTCGGGATTGACGATCTGTTCGAATTTGCACGTCGTACACACGTGCAGCGTGCGCAGCGGGAGTCGCGTGCGGATCGTCGCCTG
>JAYTRT010000160.1:0-2077 GCA_043746045.1 Actinomycetota bacterium
CGTGCAACCGAACGTGAAACCGCTGGACGAACTTTCCAGCGGTTGGACCGAGAGACGCTTGGCCGCTGGCTGATGCTGATCGCGGTCGCTGCGCTGGCCATTGCGGTTCTCGTCCCAGCCGCAGGGGGGAAACTGAGCAATCTCGGTCGCCTCCGCCTGCGCGGGGTCTGGACCGTCTGCGCCGCGCTCGTCGTCCAGACGATGGCCCTCGTCATCGCCAAGGTGCCGCAGGGAGCTGCCCGGGCCGTTCACATCGCAACCTACGTCGCGATCCTGGCGTTCATCTTCGCCAACCGGCGCATCCCGTGGATATGGATGCTCGCGCTCGGCACCGCCTTGAATTTCCTCGTGATCTCAGCGAACGGCGGCGTCATGCCCGCATCGCGCGCTGCATTGCGGGCTGCTGGGCTGAACAACGAGACGGGATTCCACAACTCGTCGTTCAACGCTCACCCACACATCGGAGTGCTTGGTGACATCTTTGCCACACCGCCGTCTCTGCCGCTGGCCAACGTCTTCAGCGTGGGAGATGTCCTCCTGCTCATCGGTCTGGCAATGGTCATCGTGGCGATCAGTCGTACACCGGCCACGACGGAGTCGACGTACATGCGACCACGACATGACGCGATCGGCACTGCGACACACGACCGGTAGGTGGCTGGCTCGGACAATGGCCCGAGCAGGTCGGAAAAAGGCAGTAGCCCGGGCCTCGACGAGGACCGGGCTACTCAGATCTCAGTACCACTTCACTCCTGCACCAGCGGTCACCACGAGGGCAACCAACGAAAGAACCGGGACGAGACGTGCTGCATTCCTTCTCAGCTTGTTCATCTTCATAACATCACCTCCCCTTCGATCTTCGACGAGCACGGACAGTGGCTCGTGTGCAGACTACTTGACGAATGCTTGAGAATCGAGAGAAATTCTTGAGAATCGACAAAAGACTTCTCTGGACGGATTTTTCTCGTGCCGGTGCGCGGCGATTTCGGGCCGCAGATGTCCGCTGTACTGGTCGATCTCGCCGGTTCAGGACGCGACGATCGCACTCCGGCTCGGGCCGTGTTCGATCCGTCGATCAAGCTGTGTTCCTGCCCCTCGAACCCAGGAGGTCCTGTGCCCGACGCACTCGTCGAACGTGACGGTCAGATCATGGTCATCACGATGAACCGGCCGCACCGCAAGAACGCATTGAGCGGGGCGATGTTGATCCGGATGTACGACGCGATGGTCGAGGCATCGACCGACCCCGACATCCGGTGCATCATCCTCACGGGCGCCGGCGGGGATTTCACGTCCGGTGCCGACCTGCGCGCGATGTCGGGTGACGGCGGCGACCTCGACCCGGATGTCGATGTGCCGGCGCGTATGGCCGAGGACCCGGGCATCCATTGGAAGGGGCTGCTCCGTCACTACCGCCCGACGAAGCCTCTCATCGCCGCAGTGGAAGGAGTCGCGATCGCCGGCGGCACGGAGCTGTTACAGGCAACCGACATTCGTGTCGCGGGCGAATCGGCGCGGTTCGGGGTCAGCGAAGTGCGTTGGTCGCTGTACCCGATGGCCGGCTCGGCGGTCCGCCTGCGGCGGCAGATCCCGTACACCGTCGCAGCCGAAATCCTGCTCACGGGCAAGCACATCACCGCCGCCCAAGCGCTGCAGTACGGCCTGATCGGCTCGGTCGTCCCGGACGGCCAGGCGCTGCACGCAGCAAAGGCGATCGCCGCAACCATCTGTGCTGCGGGCCCGCTCGCTGTCGAGGCGGTGCTGAAGACACTGCACGAGACGGACGGCATGACGGAAGCCGAGGCGCTCGCCTACGAGTTCGAGTACGGGCAAGCGGTGTTCGCGACCAACGACGCGAAGGAAGGACCACGTGCATTCGCAGAGAAGCGAACGCCGAACTTCACCCGTACGTGAACCCGGCGGGGCGCGCTGTGCGCCGACGAATCCGAAACGCACCCGGCGAATCCGACGTCGAATTCCCGGTCAGTAAGATCGGCTGATCCGTTTCCTGATGGGGCGCCCATCCGGATCGTTGACCAGGCGATACATCAGTCGGGCCGGCACCGATTCGTACGGT
>JAYTRT010000161.1:0-6652 GCA_043746045.1 Actinomycetota bacterium
AGGCGGATCGTGGCTCGACCCACGGGTGACGCCTCGCCTGTTGGCCCGCCTCCGTGCGCATCCGCGTTCCGAATCGGACGGACTGGACCGGCTCACATCGCGCGAATCCGAGGTGCTCGTGATGATGGCTCATGGCCTGACGAACAACGAGATCGCGGGCGACCTGTGCGTCAGCGAACGCACCGTCAAATCGCATATCGGCAGCATCTTCGTCAAGCTCGATGCGCGAGACAGGACCGCCGCGATCCTCGTCGCCTTCAGGTGCGGCCTCGTCGACCCCCGAGCTGTGTGACCCTCGATTCGTCGGAGGCTTTGCGCCACTGGAGGCTTTGCGCCGCGCCCGGGGGTGGAGGAGACCCTCCAGTGGCGCAAACCCTCCGACCTGTGACGGCGACCGCTTCGGCCGTCGCTGGTGATTTTCCGCCTGCGGAGCGACGCGGCGAGGGCGGCCAGACTGGTCGGATGCAGTTCAGCGCCGACCTCCGCGAACGAGTAGCGAACGGGACGATCACCGTCTCGTACCGGCTCTGGTCGCGGCCGAAGGTCAAAGTCGGTGGCGTCTACCGCAGTGGTTCGGTGATGATCGAGGTCGACGACATCGAACTCCTGCCGTTCTCCTCGATCACCGACGACGACCTCGTCCAGACGGGAGAAGTCGACCGTGAGAGCCTTCGCCGCCGCACCGCGCACGCCGGGCCGATCGACGATGACACGGTCTTGTTTCGCGTCCAGTTCCACGTGTGTCGGAGGGTTTGCGCCACTGGAGGTCTTGCGCCGCCCCCGGGTGCGGAGGAAACCCTCCAGTAGCGCGATGAATTGTCAGGCGGGGCTGGGTCGACGATTCATCGAGCGGACGAGATCGCCGGTCGATCTCCAGATGACGGCGTCGATGAGGTAGTGGTGCAGGTTGAGGAACACGAAACAGACGGCCGTGAACAACAGTGGTGCGCCGGCGACATGCACCATTGCGTTGAGTCGTTGCGGTAGCCAGAGGCTGATGATGAGACCTCCGCACGCAGCCCCCCCGAAGATCTCCGCCCAGCGCAGCAGGCTTCGTCGGGTCAGGGGCGCCAATCCGAGCGCCGCTTCAGCTCGATGGCAGCAGGCCATGTACTGCAGGGCGTGCAACGCGCCGAGCGCGATTGTCGCGCCGAAGTAATTCGTCGGCGCAGCCAGCCACAGGAACGCAGCCATGTACGGGGCAACGACCAACGACGGGGGAAGCACTCTGCAGCGCATGCTGGCTCGACCGATGACGAGAGCGATGGCGGCGGCGCACAGGATCGCCACAACGCGAGCCGCCGCGAAGATCCCGTTCGGCACCAGGTCGACACCGATGTCGAATCCGGCGTATCGAGCACCCGAGTCGCGTGCGAGTACCTGTCCCGCACCGATCGCCCAGAGAGGGTAGAGCCCGTAGCGCAGGACGCGCACCTCTGGCTTCGTGAGCGCAATCTTGCGATAGCTCGCTCCGATCCGAGCAACGCCGTACACCTGCTTGATGTAGTGCCAGGTCGTCAACAAGAAAACGGACACGATGGCGATCTGTGTCGCTCGGCGAGTCTGCCGGGAGCCCGCAAGAATCGTGAACACGACGATCGCGGCGAGCCCGATGCCGAGTACCGCCGGTCCGATCACGAGGGCGAACGGCCGCTTGCGAATTGCGGCGGTGCCACCCGAGTAGGCGAGATGGTACGTCGTGCCGAAATGGAGAGCGCTCAGGACGAGCGCCGGCCAATAGAAAGGGATGCCCAGCGAACCAAGCGGGTGTCCGAATCGTCCGCCGACCCACGCCATGACCCACAGCAGAACTGAGAGCCAACCCGTCAGCCAGCCATCAGCCCGGGGACCGACGAGGTGTTGGCGAAGTTGTGGGATCGACTGCTGCTCGATCGTTGCCACGGCCATCGCAACACACTACTGTCCGTGGCCAGGACGACGAGGAGAGACGACGTGAAGAACATCGGGGCATGGTTGATCATTGCGTTCGGTTGCTTGTTGACCGTCGGGAACCTCGGCGCCGGTGGCGCCGAAGTCGGCGTCCTCAATTGCGGCAGCAACGTCGCGCCCGGTGTGCCGCAAACATGTCCGCATGGTTCGATCGCGGTCACCAAGACGGTTGTCGGTACTGGCACCGCTCCGGCCGGTGGATGGACAGTGGCGATCGGGTCAGCGAACTGTGCCGCCGGTTTGGTCGGTCGGAACGATCTCGTGCTGACGATCCCAGCAGCGGGTGGCGTCGGTACGGTCACGGGACTGTTCGTGGCGACCGACATCTCCGGCAATATCCCTTGCCAGTACACCGTCACGGAGACGGCTGTGGCCGGGTGGACCCCGTCGTTCCTGCCCGCCGGCCCGACGTACACGGTCGCAGCCAACCAGACCACAGCGATCGCGCTGACCAACACAGCCGATCCGACAACGACCACCACGATCGCAGCGACGACCACAACGATCGCAGCGACGTCGACCACGATCGGGACGACGACCACGATCGCAGCGGCGACCAGCACGACGGCAGGCGATGTCGGGACGACAACCATCGCAACCATTGCGACCGCCACCCCGACAGCCGCCGCCGATGTACCGACGACGGCCACGCCGCCGATGGCGATCGCACTTCCGGCCACAGGATCGCGATCGACCCGTCCTGCCACGTACATCGGTCTCGCCTTGATCGCCCTCGGCACTCTGATCCTGATCAACCGACGCCGCCAGAGCCACTCGCCAACGGAATGACCCACGAACTGGCGACGGTTCCTGTCGTCGATCGACCTCGTGATTGAGCCACGAACGGCAGCTCAGGCATGAGGCGCACGGCGCTCGGTGCACGAAGTCAATTCACGGCTCACTGAGGAATTCTGCAGCTCGACTCTGCGCCGAATGATCACGGCCAGAGTGTTGCGGAAGTTCACGTGGCATGGCGTTCGTGCGGTTTCACGGGCTGGCTCAGGGTGCTTTCGAACACGGTGCTGACGGCGTGGCAGCGTCGGTCGGTTCTGACCGCACAGGCGGGGTCTCACGACTTCGGCGTGATCGTGATCGTGACCGGAGTGTTCTCGCGGTCGAAGATCACAATCGGCAGCGTCGAGGAGAACGGGCCGATGGCAATCGAGTCGTGATGCCAGCAGTCGCCGCCGATGTCGTCGGGGCCCTTCTGTGAGCTGGTCTCCGGCGCGATGTAGAAGACCTGGCCGCAGACGTGCTTGCCGTTGGTGACCGTCCACGTCGCGCCCGATCTGCCCGGCGCAGCGTCGAACACGATCGTGTCTCCGATGTCTGCCAGCGTCGCCGAATATCCGGAGGCCGGCACGTCGGAGCCCTCCAGGATCGTCGGCGAAGGATCGGCCCACAGACCGACGGACACCGCCACCGTCCCGTCGCTGACCGATGAGACGCTGATGTCGTAGTCGCCGTCCTCTCTGATCAGGATGTAGCCCTCGCCCGGGTGGATCTCGGCGTTGGCGTTGGCGTCGTAGGTCTCGCCCTGCCAGTCCTGCCCGCACACGCCGACCTGCCCTCGGCCGTCGCCCGATCGGAGGGTGGCCGTCGGGACGACGTTGTACGACGTGTCGGACGGGCATTGCGCTCGGGCAACGAGGACTGTGCCCTTCTTCAGGGTCATACTGCCGGCGAGTGCGCTGTCGGCGGGCAGCGCGCTGTTGGTCCCGATCGTGCCGTGGAGCTCGAGCGTCGAACCCGACGAGGATGTGCCGTTGCTGACGGGTTGGTTCACGGGAACACCGCTGCCGGTCGGTGCAGAACCAACGACGATCGGCGTGGATCCGGTCGGCGTGGATCCGGTCGTGGGGATTGTCGGCACGGTCAGGGCGCGGCCCGTCGGTATCGCAGCGACGCGATCGTCCGTGATTCGCTTGTACGTGTCGGCGAATGTCGTGCTGCCTGTCGCTGTCAGAACGCAGCACAGAACCACAGCGATGCTGCCCACCGAGTGACGCCGCGGCCGAGGCCCCGGAATGTCCGACGATCGACATGCACCTCTTGCGCGGCTCATCAGCACAGAGGAACAGATCGCGATCGCAAACTGATCGCACAACCGACCGACTCGGCGACGTCACCACTTCTCACTCCACGAAGGTCACGCGCCGACGTAGGCGGCGAGGTGTTGGCCAGTGAGCGTGGCGCGGCTCGCGACCAGGTCGGCTGGTGTGCCTTCGAAGACGATTCGGCCGCCTTCGTGACCGGCGCCCGGGCCGAGGTCGATGATCCAGTCGGCGTGCGCCATGACCGCTTGGTGATGCTCGACAACGATGACGGACTGACCGGAATCGACGAGCCGGTCGAGCAGGCCGAGCAGTTGCTCGACGTCGGCCAGATGGAGGCCGCTGGTCGGTTCATCCAGGACGTAGATGTGCCCCTTGTCGGCCATCTGTGTTGCCAGCTTGAGCCGCTGCCGCTCGCCGCCGGACAATGTGGTCAGCGGTTGGCCGATGCCGAGGTAGCCGAGTCCGACGTCGGCGAGCCGGATCAGGATCGCGTGGGCGGCCGGCACGCTGGCCTGTGCCGACCCGAACAATGTCGCGGCTTCGGTGACCGGCATGGCCAGCACCTCGGTGATGTTCAGACCGCCGAACCGGTAGTCCAACACGTCTGCCTGGAACCGCTTTCCGTCGCACTCCTCGCACACGATGGCGACGCCGGCCATCATTGCCAGGTCGGTGTAGATCACACCGGCCCCGTTGCAAGCGGGACAGGCGCCTTCGGAGTTGGCGCTGAACAGCGCAGGTTTGACGCCGTTGGCCTTGGCGAACGCCTTACGGATCGGGTCCAGCAAACCCGTGTATGTCGCCGGGTTGCTGCGCCGCGAGCCTCGGATCGGGGTCTGGTCGACAGACACGACTCCCGCGCGGCCTGAGAGCGATCCGCTGATCAGGGAGCTCTTCCCCGACCCAGCAACGCCGGTGACCACGACGAGCACGCCGAGCGGGATGTCGACATCGACGTCCTGCAGGTTGTGCGCGTGTGCGCTGCGCACCTCCAGCGCTCCCGACGGTGTGCGCGTCGACGGTTTCAGGAGGACGCGATCATCGAGATGGCGGCCGGTGAGGGTGCCGCTGACCCGCAGCTCGGAAACGCTGCCCTCGAACACCACCTCGCCACCGGCCGAGCCTGCGCCGGGGCCGAGATCGACGACGTGGTCCGCGATCGTGATCATCTCCGGCTTGTGCTCGACGACCAGCACGGTGTTCCCCTTGTCGCGGAGTTGCAGCAGCAGGTCGTTCATCCGCTGGATGTCGTGCGGGTGCAGCCCGACCGTTGGTTCATCGAACACGTAGGTGACATCGGTGAGTGACGAGCCGAGCTGGCGGATCATCTTGACGCGCTGCGCCTCGCCGCCCGAGATCGTGCCTGACGACCGGTCGAGCGAGAGGTAGCCCAACCCGATGTCCACGAACGACTGGAGTGTCTGCTGCAGCGTGACGAGCAGCGGTGCCACCGATGGCGCGTCGAGCCCGCCGACCCACAGGGCGAGGTCGCTGATCTGCATCGCGCATGCATCGGCGATGCTCACACCGTCGATCCTCGACGACCGAGCCCTTCGTTGAGCCGGGTACCACCGCACTCGGAACAGGTGGAGAAGGTGACCGCCCGTTCGACGAAGGCGCGGACATGCGGCTGCAGAGAGTCGATGTCCTTGGACAGCATCGACTTCTGGATCCTCGGGATCAGCCCTTCATACGTCAGGTTGATCTTGTCGACCTTGATCTTGGTCGGCTCCTTGTGCAGCAGATCGTGCAGCTCCTTCTTGGTGAACGTCCGGATCGGTTTGTGCGGGTCGAAGAAACCGCAGCCGCTGAAGATGCGTCCGAACCAACCTTCCACGCTGTAGCCGGGGATGGTCAGCGCGCCCTCGTCGAGCGATTTGCTGGCGTCGTACAGTTGAGACAGGTCGAAGTCGGTGATCGAGCCGAGGCCCTCACATCGCGGGCACATGCCACCGAGCCGATTGAACTCGCGTCTCTCGGTCTTCTTCTCACCGCCCTTCTGGAAAGTGACCGCCCCGGCTCCCTTGATCGAGGCGACGTTGAACGAGTAGGCGGTTGGCGGCCCGATGTTCGGTGTGCCCAGTCGGCTGAAGAGGATGCGCAGCATTGCATTTGCATCGGTTGCGGTGCCGACCGTCGAGCGGGCGGCGGAGCCGATCCGTTGCTGGTCGACGATGATCGCGGTCGTCAGCCCTTCGAGCACGTCGACGTCGGGCCGCGCCAGCGTCGGCATGAAGCCCTGCACGAACGCGCTGTAGGTCTCGTTGATCATCCGCTGCGACTCCGCTGCGATCGTGTCGAAGACCAGCGAGCTCTTCCCCGAACCGGAGACCCCGGTGAAGACCGTCAGGCGGCGCTTCGGGATCTCGAGGCTGACGTCCTTGAGGTTGTTCACACGCGCTCCGTGGACGCGAATCGAGCCGTGGCTGTCGGCAACGTGCGCCGTGCGGGGCGGCATTCCCGTCAGCCTTGCGCGATGCGAACGAGGTTGCCCGACGGGTCGCGGAAGGCACAGTCGCGTGCTCCCCACGGCTGGGAAACCGGCTCCTGCAGCACTTCGGCGCCCGACGCACGGACCTGCTCGAAGGTGGCGTCGAGGTCGTCGGAGCGGAAGATCGCAGCCTGCAGCGATCCCTGTGTGACGA
>JAYTRT010000162.1:0-2074 GCA_043746045.1 Actinomycetota bacterium
ACAGCGGCGTTGCCGTCCCGTCGGCGAGCCCTCGGACCGCAGCTGAGCTCGCCACGCCGGGCCACGACGCCGCAGCCCGGTTCCGGGCCACGCTGCAACGGGCCCCCGCCACGACGTCGGCCCTGCCGAGCCGGTGGCGTCCCCTTGCGACAGCAATCGTGGGTGAGCGTTCCGTGCGGATCAGTACCGGTCCCGCGTCACGTGCCGCGCTGCAGGCGGCCGGCGCGATCGCAGCCACGACCGGCAACGTCGTCCATCTCGCCCGACCGTTGCGCGGCGAAGGCGACGCACACCTCCTGGCCCACGAGCTGACCCACGTCGCCAACCCGTCGCCCGAGCCACGCTTCTTCGACGACCGACGCGACAGTCCGGAGGAGCGGCGCGCCGAACTCGTTGCCGATGTCATCCGGCGCAGTCCGATGTTGCCGAGATCGTCGGCCGGTCCGACCGCACCTGGCGCTGACACGCGGCGCGCTCCACGAGTCGCACCGACGCTGGCCTCGTTGGCAACGGGTGGTCGCAACGAACGTGGAACCGCCTCAGCACATGCCGGCAACGATCGCACCGTGTCGGCGTCGGACCTCGCCGCACAGATCACCGGTGGCAAAGAAGCTCGGACCGAGCGCTCAGCCGGCAAAAACAACAACAACAACGGCAGTGAATCACGACGGAGCCACCACGAGAGCTCGTCGTCCGCACCGCCATCCACACAGTCGTCCCGACGGACGTTCAACGGGACGCGATCGCGACCCGAAAGTGTTCCCGACAGCGGTCGGTCATCCAGCGGTGCGGCCCGGTCGACCATGAGCGATGTGCAGGGCACCTGGCCGATGCTGTCCAGCGAGCTCGACTCGTCCAGCCTGACGAACTTCGTCGACTGGATCATGGAGCAGCTCGAAGATCGAATCGGCCGCGAACTCGAACGTCGCGGCGGACGCTACCGAGGGGAGTTCTGATCGTGGCCCAACCCGTGCAACTGCAGAAGGCGTTCCTGACGACCGAGAACGGCCAGAAGATCGAATGCATGTTCAACCCGGAGCGCTTCGCGTTCAGCATGTCGAACCGCTGGGAGCCGAGTCGTGTTCCCGGGAAGTCGGCGCCAGGCCTTCGTTTCGCCGGTGGGGAAAGTGGCTCGTTCGCGCTCAGCCTGATGTTCGACACGACCGGCGCCGGCGTGTCGGTGACGACACATACCAACAAGCTGCTCAAGCTGATGGAGGTCGACGAGACGCTGCCCAGCTTCGACGCATCGCGCAACAGCGGCCGGCCGCAATGGGTCACGTTCCACTGGGGCACGAACATCCACACCTTCAAGGCCATCATCAAGAGCTTGAACGTGACCTTCACCTACTTCTCCAACGAAGGCCTGCCACTCCGGGCCAACGTCGAGCTGAGCCTCGAGCAGTTCGAGCCCGACAACAACTGGACTCGTCAGAACCCGACATCGGGAACCCCGACCCCGCACCGCACCCACCAGGTCTCACCCGGCGACACGCTCGACCGGCTCGCTGCTCGGTACTACGACGACCCGACGATGTGGCGGGCCATCGCTGCTGCCAACGACATCCGCGATCCGCTGGCACTCACGCCAGGACGGATCATCAGCATTCCCGAGCGAGCAGCATCGTGAGCGACGTCAACAACAACAGCGTCGCCGATGTCGCGGTGAAGATCAACGGGACCAACCTGCAGCTCGATGTTCTGGCCAAGCTGAACGATGTGCGCGTCGATGCGGCGTTGGAGTCGCCCGCCCAGGCGACGTTGCGCTTCTTCGACGACGACTTCACCGTCCTCGATGACGTCACCATCGCCAAGATCGGTCTGTCGGTCACCATCGCGTTCAATCGTCGAGCCGGTGCCGTGCAACAGGTTTTCGCCGGCGAGATCGTTGCACTGGCCACCGACCAGACGCCCAGCGGACTGCACGAACTCGTGCTCACCTGTTACGACAAGGGTCACCGGATGGCTCGCTCGAGCAGGATCGCGACGTATCAGAAGCAGGGTTACGGCGACATCGTGCAGACCATCGCCGGGCGAAATGGACTGAGCGCCCAGGTCGACGAAACCATCAACA
>JAYTRT010000163.1:0-2073 GCA_043746045.1 Actinomycetota bacterium
CGCTTCGGATAGATCCAGTGGTCATCGAGGTTCAACTTGCGGCCCGTCGTGTTCTGCGGGCCGCGTCGAGCGTTGAGCCGGATCATCGCCGCACCCACGCCGACGAGGTCATCCAGGCCGTCGATCGTGCCGACTGTCTGGTTCGGCGAGATTCCCACGACGAACGGCAGTTCGTTCGCGTAGAGGTTCCCGAATCCGGCCACATTGCGTTGATCGAGGAGCGCCGCTGCGAGAGCTGCGCCCGGATCGCGTTGGATGCGGGCAGTGATCTCGTCGACGTCGGGCAGCTCGGGGCCGCACAGGTCCGGTCCGAGGTGACCGATGATCGAGTCTTCGTTCGCCGTCCGCAAGACGCCGAGGATCGGGACGTCCAAACCGGTGAGACGTCCTGTCTCCATCCACATCTCGACACGCCGTCGCCATTCCGGTTCGGTCGCTGCCGGGCCGACGGTCCACGATCCCGTCATCAACAGATGAGCGTGCAACGTGCGTCCGTCGTCGAACCGAATCATCAGGTGCTTACCGAACGCGTCGGCATCGACGAGTGTGGTCCCCGTGAAATCGACGCCGACCAATCGGGGATCCCGAGTCACCGTACGCAGACAGCGCTGACCCGCGAAGCGACGCGTGATCCGGTCGGCGAGCCGTCGTATCGTGTCGCCTTCAGGCATGGATGCCGTGCGTGCTCATCGTGGTGCTTCATCCCCAATGTGAATGCGGCCGATCGCGAGACGTGCCCATTGTGCGTCGCGCGCAACAGAATCGGCATCACGTCGGGGTACCCGGAGGATCAGACGAACAACCATCAGTCGTGAGCGGAAAGGGTGGGATCGATTCGGGTCTGCGTTCCTCGCAACGCACGGCGAGAACCGTGAAGATTGCCTTGTTTGTCGTGAAGAGGTCGTGAGGCCCGGTTCAGACAGGCTGGCCGAGGCGTACAAACGGTGCGTGATCAACAAAACCACTCAAATGTCGTGTGTTCCGACACCGAACAAGGAGGCCTGAGATGGGCGATGCAATCTTCGTCGTCGCGACGATCGTCTTTTTCCTGATCTGCGTCGCTTACGTCAACTGGTGCGACCGGATCATCGGCCCGGACGAATTCGGCGACAATGCCGAATCCGGCTCGGATGATGCGACGGCCACGTCCACGGCGACCGCCACGGCTGTTTCGACCTCCCGGACCGAGGTGACGGCATGATCGCTGCGACGAACTCGATCGACAACTGGATTGCGCTCGGCCTTGCGACGCTCGGCGTGTTGTACCTCCTGATCGTTCTGATCTTCCCGGAGCGTTTCTGATGAGTTGGCAGAACTTCATGCAGGTCGCCGTCCTGGCGATCCTGTTGCTGGTGACGGTGCCCCCGATGGGGCGCTACTTCGCCGATGTCTATGGGCACCGCAAGGACGGCTCCGCTCCGGGTGACCGGTTCTTCGGCCCGATCGACCGGTTCATCTACAGGATCTGTCGGATCGATGCCAAGCGCGAGCAGCGCTGGAACGTCTACGCGATGTCCCTGCTGGCATTCAGCGTGGTCTCGATCCTGGTGCTCTATGCGTTGATCCGGTTGCAGGGTTCCCTGCCCTTCAATCCGACTGGCAAGGTCGCGGTGACACCGTGGCAGGCATGGAACATCGCCATCAGTTTCGTCACGAATACCAACTGGCAGTGGTACTCGGGTGAGGTCGCGATGAGCCACCTGACTCAGATGCTCGGCCTGACCGTGCAGAACTTCGTTTCCGCTGCGGCCGGCATGGTCATCGCCGTGGCGATGATCCGTGGCATCGTGCGCTCGCGGACACGTCATGTCGGCAACTTCTGGGTGGACCTCGTCCGCACGATCACCCGAATCCTGCTTCCGCTGTCGATGGTCTTCGCCGTGATCCTGATGTCGCAAGGTGTCATCCAGAATCTCAAGGGTGACACCGTCGCTGTCTCGATCGACACCACGACCGGGGTCGCCACTCAGCACATCCCGGGCGGTCCCGTAGCCTCGCAGGAAGCAATCAAGCAACTCGGGACCAACGGTGGCGGTTTCTACAACGCGAACTCGGCGCACCCGTTCGAGAACC
>JAYTRT010000164.1:0-6607 GCA_043746045.1 Actinomycetota bacterium
GATAGCCAGAGACGCCCGTGCTACGAGCGATCTGCGTGAGCAGGCCTGCGAAGCCGCCGCTGCCGTTGTTGTGCACCGTGCGCGGCAGGCGGATCGCGGAGGTGCGCACCCCGCGATCGGCGAGCGTCAGGGTTGCGGTGACCGTGCGGCCACGGCCGCCGACGGGCCCGTCGATCGGGAGCGGGTCGTCTTCTGTGGAGGCGCGTCCTGGTATCCACGGTGTGCCGGACACGATCGTGAATGGCCGGTCGCTGCCAACGAACTCGTTGCCGATGGCCGTGATCGCTGCGGTTTCCTCGGAGATCGAACGGGCGAGCGCTTCCTCGCTGGAGAAGTCGTTTCTGAAGGCGAGGTGGATCGCGCCGTCGCAGCGCTCGGCACCCTTGCGGATGGCGTCGAGGTCGTTGAGATCCCCGCGTATCGTTGTCGCGCCGGCCCGCCGTGCGGCAACGTCGGAGGTGTCGGAGCGGGCGAGGGCGAGAGCGGTGTGGCCGGCGCCGAGCAGCTCGGCGACGACGGCGGAGCCGATCAGGCCGGTGCCACCGGTGATGAAGACGTGCATGACAAACCTCCGAAGGTGATGGGACTGTTGTGTCGTCACTGTACCGGGTGATGGGACAAGAGTTTCATCACCTACGATGTTCTCATGAGTCGATGGGAGCCGAATGCTCGCGAGCGTCTGATGATCGCCGCCGTCGACCTGTTCAGCGAACAGGGCTACGACGAGACGACGGTCGCGCAGATCGCCGATCGTGCCGGCGTCACAAGGAGCACGTTCTTCCGACATTTCCCAGACAAGCGCGAGCTGCTCGTCGCCGGCCAAGCCACGCTGAGCCGCCTGCTCGTCGAAGGCATCGTGTCGGCACCCGCTGAAGTCGGCCCCATGGGCGCGGTCGCGGCTGGCCTCACCCGAGCCAGTGAGACACTCGGTCCAGTGAACCACGAGCTCGGGCCACGCCTCGAGGCCCTGATCGCCTCGAGCACCGAGCTCCAGGAACGCAGCATCCTGAAAAGCGTCGGCCTCGCCACCGCGATGTCAGAGGCGCTGCTGGCCCGCGGCGTGCCGGACGCCGTCGCACGACTGGCCGCCGAAATGGGAGTTCTGGCGTTTCACCAGGGGTTCGTTGCGTGGTCCAGCCGCCCGCAAGGCGACGGCGGGGAGCTCGCTCGACTCACGGTCGCCGCTCTCGACGAGCTCCGGACGGCCGCCGCTCTCCTTGCCGCGCAGTAGCAACGTTGCGGACTGCTTTGTCGTCCGGGTGACCCAAGCCGATGGAGAACGGGTGTCCCGCAGGGTCGGCGTAGACCTGGTGCCCCTCGGGTCTGCTGAGGTCGTCGGCCGCCCGGGGCAGCCGAACGCCGAGCTCGACGTCGGTGTCACCCGCCAGTTCGCGTCGCGTACTCAACCGCTCGGAAGGGCCAATCGCTGCGTAGCCACGCCTCGACAAAGCCAAAGAGCGCTCTGTCCAGATCGCCTCGATCAGCGCGAACCCAGGAGTGGACCTGAGCGTCGATGCGTTCGTCGCCCGCCGGGTAGATGTACACGCATCCGACCACGTCGTCCGTGGAGTCGAGCACGGTGTAGGTGAAGCCTTGCCGCAGTCGAAAATCCGTCGCGTGTCGTTCAAGGTCGTGCAGGTTCTCGGCGAGTGTCATCGGTACCGGCCAGTCGCCTACCGCAAACCCAGGTGTCGCACGGATGTGCTCGATGCTCGATGTCCACGCTGCATGGTCGGCCGCATTGTGTTCCGGCCCGAGCGGAACCAAGCGAACGTCGCTGAAGGTCGCTTCCAGTGGCACCGCGAAATCCGGTGGAATGAAATCCGGTGGAATGAAATCCGGTGGAATGAACTCCGTTGGTGGCACCATCTCAGATTGCACGCCCTGTCGTTGGCAACGCAAGCGCCGGTACGAGCTCGTGACCTGTACTCGCGAAGGCGCCGCGGAGCTGCGTTGCTCGTGGCGAAGGCTCAGTCGGGGGAGGCGCCCCACGACTGGTACTCAGCGGCTTGGCGTCGCGCAGCGGCGTGGCCGCGTTCCCACTGGCTCGAGGTCATACCGCCCGGGTCGAAAGGGCCGGCCGACCGGATGCCACTGCGCTTGGGCACGATCCCGAACTCTTCGCGCAGGTCGTCGAGCTGGCGAGGTGCGAAATCAAACCAGTCGAGACCGAGGAAGTCGATGCTGCCTTTGCACAGGGCACCGCGTCGCATCGCATCAGCGATCCGCTCGGGCATGCCGGCCAGTTGGAGGTGTCCGGCATCAGGTTCGAACAGTCCAGCACCGGAGGTGAGCATCCCCGTCTCGAACAGGCTGACGACCATCGCCAGGAAACTGAAACCACGCGGATCGTCGTTCGCCCGGGCGATGAATGCGAACACCTCGAGCTCATTGTCGATCGTCGCTCCATAATCGGCCAACACGTGGACCCAATCGTGCTGTGCGAGCAATGGCGAGACCGAGCCCTCTGTCCCCGGGTAACTGAAGCCGCGAGCGCGATAGAACCGGGAGACGGCCAGCCCCAGCGAACCCTCGGCGAGCCCCTCGAGCGACCGCCATCGCGCGGCCAATTCGGGATCGCCCGAATCCTGCTGCCACGGAGTCGTCACAGCACCAGTCGCGTGCAGCACACTGGCGCGCGATACGTCCCAGTTGGCGGTGTATCCGTTGCGGTCGAAGTCGGCCAACGCGAGATCGAACTGCCCGGCGGCGAACGCGGCTGCGACGTCGATCATTCCCTCCTCAACGCCCAGGCGTCTGCTCGCCTCGCGAATCCGCGCCACGGCGGCCGGGGACGGCGGCCGCACGACCAGCACCCCGAGGATCATCTGCTGGACGATCCGGGTGCGGAACGCCAGGTTGCGTGGGCGCAACACATCGAGCGGGTCGACATCAATCGATGGCAAGTCGAGCGACGGCCGGTGTCCCGTCATCGACTCGAACACCGCCTCCATCACCAATTTTTGCAGACCGGTCAACTCTGTAATGGAGGACGCTTCGCCGACGAGCACGTGCACGACGGCTGATGCGATCCTTTCCACGTCGGCCTGATCTGGTGGCTGGAGGTTCACATCGTCGTCGGGCAGTTCGATCGGTCCTTGGTTGCTCGCCACGTCGACAGTTGTACCAAGAATCAGCGATCAGTGCTCGTGGGACGAGCTCCACACGCTCTCGATCGACGGTTCGTTTCGAATGCGGTGATCGCCTCGACCGTCTCGCTCGAGAATCATTCAGCGCCTGGCACTCGGATGGTCGGTCCGGTACGGACTGCTGACGGACGGTCGCTTGTCGCCGATGATCGGCGCCAGACACTCGAGGTCGGCGAACCGAGGGTACGTGGCGGTGCAATGATGGGTTTCATGTCACGAGTTCCAGGGAGTCAGCTCCGGCTGCGCATTCCCGAACCGGTTGCTCGGCCTGGCGATCCACCTGCATTTCGAGATTTGCACATCGATCGGGCCGGCGAGGTGCGCCGCCCACCGGTCGACGTCGCGCCTGGCGACATCGTCGATCTCGGTGCTGACATGATCCGCGTTCTGGATGTTCGTGGCGATGCGGTCGGTCCCTGGGCCGGAACGCTCGACGCAGACGAGTTGCGCCGCGGGTTGCGCGACATGCTGACCGTGCGCGCGTTCGACGCGCGCATGCTGCGTGCTCATCGCCAGGGCAACACTTCGTTCTATATGCAGTCGCTCGGCGAAGAGGCAGTGTCATGCGCACATCGACGCGCCCTGCGTGACGACGACATGTGCTTCCCGACGTATCGTCAGCAGGGTTTGTTGATCACGAGTGGCTATCCGTTGGTCGACATGATCAATCAGATCTACTCAAACCGCAACGACCCGCTGAAGGGTCGTCAGCTCCCGGTGATGTATTCGTCGAAGGCTGCGGGGTTCTTTTCGATCTCGGGCAATCTCGGCACGCAGTTCATCCAAGCGGTGGGCTGGGCGATGGCGTCAGCATTGGCAGGAGACACGCGGATCGCGTCGGCGTGGATCGGAGACGGGGCCACGGCGGAGTCCGACTTCCATTCGGCGATGGTTTTCGCGTCCACCTATCACGCTCCGGTGATCCTCAACATTGTCAACAACCAGTGGGCGATCTCGACGTTCCAGGGTTTCGCACGCGGTGACTCGGCGACGTTCGCGACGCGTGGCCACGGTTTCGGAATCGCCTCGCTTCGTGTGGACGGCAACGACTACCTCGCTGTGCACGCGGTGTCGTCGTGGGCCGCCGAGCGGGCCAGGACCAACCAGGGCCCGACGCTGATCGAGTGGGTGACGTACCGGGTCGGCGCACACTCGACGTCGGACGACCCGTCGGCATACCGCCCCAGGGACGAGCCGTCGACCTGGCCGATGGGCGACCCGATCGAACGACTGAAGAATCATCTGATCCGAATCGGCGAGTGGAGCGAGGCGCGCCACCAGGATTGTCTCGCCGATGTCGAGCTGACGGTCAGCGCGGCTGCGCAGGCGGCTGAGCAGGGCGGGACGCTGCAGGGCACGCACACGTCGCCGGCATCGATGTTCGACGACGTTTTCGCAACGATGCCCGACCACCTCCGTCGCCAGCGGGCCGAAGCCGGGTTCGGCGACGACCCGGGTGACGATCACGCTCGGCCGACGGAATGACGCGTATGACGATGGTCGAAGCCATCCGGGACGCTCACGTGGTGGCGATGGAACGCGACGAGCGGGTCGTCGTGTTCGGGCAGGACGTCGGCTACTTCGGTGGCGTGTTCCGCTGTACGCAGGGGCTCCAGGAGCGCTTCGGGAATCATCGTTGTTTCGACGCGCCGATCAACGAGAGCGGGATCGTCGGTGCTGCGATCGGGATGGGCGCTTACGGGCTGCGACCGTGTGTGGAGATCCAGTTCGCTGACTATGTGTATCCGGCGTACGACCAGATCGTGTCCGAGGCGGCCCGGCTGCGGCACCGTTCGGCCGGCGACTTCACCGCGCCGATCACCATCCGGATGCCGACCGGTGGCGGCATCTTCGGCGGCCAGACGCATTCGCAGAGCCCCGAAGCGATCTTCACCCACGTCGCCGGGCTGAAGACCGTGATCCCGTCGAACCCGTACGACGCGAAAGGCTTACTGATCGCGTCGATCCAGGACGACGATCCGGTCATCTTCCTCGAGCCGAAGAGGCTCTACAACGGACCCTTCGACGGTCATCACGAGCGACCCATCGTGCCGTGGTCCGCCCATCCTTTGAGCGAAGTGCCCGACGGGGAATACACGGTGCCGTTGGGTGTTGCACGCGTCCATCGAGTCGGCAACGATCTGACCGTGTTGACCTATGGCACGCTCGTCCACGTCGCCGAAGCCGCCGCGGTCGAGACCGGCATCGACGCAGAGATCATCGATCTGCGCAGTCTTGTACCACTCGACCTCGACACGATCGTCGCGTCCGTGACCAAGACGGGACGTTGCGTCATCGCCCACGAAGCAACGCTCACCTCAGGCTTCGGGGCTGAGCTCGCGGCCTTGGTCCAAGAGCATGCGCTTTGGTCGCTCGAGGCGCCGATCAGGCGGGTCACCGGGTGGGACACGCCATATCCGCACGCCCACGAATGGGACTACTTTCCCGGGCCTCGCCGGCTCGGGGCGGCGATGCGCGCGACACTCGAACAGCGATGAGCAGCAGATGACGATCCGCACGGTCCGCCTCCCCGACGTCGGGGAAGGAATCGCCGAGGCCGAGCTGGTCTCCTGGTTCGTTCGCGTCGGTGATGCCGTCACGGCAGACACCGTGATTGCTGAGGTGCTCACCGACAAAGCAACGGTCGAGATCTACGCTCCCGTGGCCGGCACGGTGATCTTCGTCCACGGTGAACCAGGCGACGTACTCGCGATCGGAAGCGATTTCGTGGGAATCGACGTCAGCGGGGTCTCGTCCGAATCGACGGACACGACCGGAGACGTGGGCGCGCACGATCGGGCGGATCCATCGCGTACGACGATGCCGGAGGCACCAGCAATGGAGTCCTCGACCGCCGACGTCGGCGAGACCGGTGGCCCCAGGGCGAAAGTGACTGCAGCGCCCGCCGTGCGCAAGCGGGCGAACTCGCTGGGCATCGACCTCGGCGAAGTCGACCCGTCGAGCGCCGACGGTCGGATCACCCACGAGGACCTCGATCGGCACATCGTCTCGAGACCGGGGGCGACAATCCGTCGCGTGACGACGGGTCCGTCCGACCACGCGACGAGCCACGTTCCAGTGCTCGGTCTACGTCGGCGGATCGCATCGAAGATGACGACCTCGTGGAGAATCCCGCACATCACCTACGTCGAGGAGATCGACGTGACCCAGCTCGAACATCTGCGTTCATCGCTGGCCAGTGAGCACCCGGACCGGTCCCGTCTGACAATGCTGCCGTTCGTCATGCGAGCAATCGTTCTCGCCGTTGCCGCACAGCCACACCTCAACGCAACGTTCGACGACGAGGCCCAGCCGCAGGTCCTGACGATGTACGCAGGAGTGCACATCGGGATCG
The DNA here is from genome assembly GCA_043746045.1 of Actinomycetota bacterium. Taxonomy (GTDB): domain Bacteria; phylum Actinomycetota; class Acidimicrobiia; order Acidimicrobiales; family Ilumatobacteraceae; genus WLMZ01. The sequence continues at coordinate 6,505 of JAYTRT010000164.1, forward strand.
CGACCCAGACCCCGAACGGCCTGATCGTTCCCGTCGTTCACGACGCGCAAGAACTCGATCTTTGGCGGGCCGGCGCCGAATTGACACGGGTCACCACAGCGGC
>JAYTRT010000165.1:0-2060 GCA_043746045.1 Actinomycetota bacterium
AGTTCGGCGATCACCTCGGGCATTGCCTCCGAGGGGGCGCTGCATGTGGAACCGAAGGGCCCGAACTCGACCACCGCGCCGCCAACCGCTTCGGCGGCGCGAACCGCGGCAGTCACGTGCGGGCCGGGTTGGCCCTCCACGAATGGCTCGACGGTGAATTCGAGTTGCAGCACACTGCGAATCTACGCCGTACGAGCGGGGTTCGAGCCGCGGATCAGCGTGCTCACCGAGCGCCCATCACAACGGCGAGATCGTTCGACCGCCTGACACAATCGTTCCCTGCCGCCTCGAACGCCGACTTCAACCTGTCGAGCGCGGTGCGGAAGGTGTTGTTCCAATCGTCCTCGAACTGCCGCCGCGCCGGTCCTTCCCATGTGGTCCCGCCGAGGACCGACGTGACCGTGCCGACCAACGTCTCGATCGGGCTGATCTGTTGCTTCAGGGTGTTGCCGAGCGCAGCCAGTTGCTCGGGGTTTGCTCCGTACATGGTCATGTGCGTGTCTCCAATTTCGTGGGTCTCGCAGTGCTGAGTGCTTCGAGATCGGTCGAACGGAAAACAATGTGTTCCGCCAGCGCTGTTTCTCCAGCGCGCTGTGGCCGACACGGAACGCTCAATCGGCGACGATCAGCCGATCGAGCACCAGCGCGACGCTGTCGTGGACGACGTCTTCGGTTCGAAGAAGCAGGTTCAACTCGGATCTGTCGACCCATTTGGTCGCGATCACTTCGCCATCCGCGAACGTGAAGGGCCCGTCGTGGACCAGGTGGTAACACCGCCCGATCAGCTCGTACGACTCGTCACCGAATACTCCACCGCCCCATGGGGACGGCTTGACGTCGAGCACGCCGATCTCCTCCGCCAGTTCACGCTCGGCCGCCGAATCGTACGACTCACCTGCGCCGACGACGCCACCAACGGCGATGTCCCAAGCGCCGGGACGAACATCCTTGTCGAAGCTGCGCTGATGGACGAGCAGCCGACCGTCGCTGTGCTGCACGGCGATGTACACAGCTCGATGCCTGAGGCGCTGGGCGCGCATCTCTCGACGGGTGACGGTGTCGATCACCTGATCGTGCTCGTCGACGATGTCGACGAGTTCATCACCGGCTGCGGACGGCGGTGTTCCATGCGGAGCGGAATCGGCCACGGACCGATCTTCACACGCCGGCGGGTCGCACCTAGCATGCGGACATGACGATCCCGACGAGCAGTGGGCTGCGCGAAGAAGCGAACGACAAACTCAGCAGCGCAGTCGAGCTGCGCCGTCGCCTGCACCAGTGGCCGGAGACGGGGAACCATCTCCCGATCACCCGGGACACGGTGCTCGAGGCGTTGCAGGGCCTTCCGCTGGACATCGACCTGCACAGCTCGACGTCGGGATTCGGTGCAGTGCTCACGGGTGGCAAGCCGGGTCCGACCATCCTGCTGCGCGGTGACATGGATGCGTTGCCGATGCCCGAGGACACCGGGCTCGACTTCTCGTCGAAGGTGGATGGCACGATGCACGCCTGCGGTCACGACACGCACACTGCGATGTTGGTCGGCGCGGCGAAGATGCTGTCCGGACGACGAGACGAGTTGGCCGGCCGCGTGCTGTTCATGTGCCAGCCGGGCGAAGAGGGCCATCACGGCGCCAAGCACATGCTGGCCGAGGGTCTGCTGGACCTTGCCCCGCTGGCCGACGGCACACCCTCGCCCGTGACCGGCGCCTTCGCGCTGCACATCACATCGTCGCTACCGGCCGGCATGCTGAGCGTCAAGGGCGGCGCCCTGATGGCCTCGAGCGATCACCTCCTGATCACCGTGCACGGTCGCGGTGGCCACGCCAGCGAACCGCACCGTGCGCTCGACCCGATCCCGGTTGCCTGCGAGATCGTGCAAGCGATGCAGATGATGGTCACGCGCAGCATCGACGTGTTCGACCCGACGATCATCACCGTCGGGCGGATCACCGCCGGCACCACCAACAACGTCATTCCCGAGAACGCGACGATCGAAGGCACGGTCCGCGCTGTCAGCGAAGCGACCCGCAAGAAGGTCCACGCAGGAATCCAACGCG
>JAYTRT010000166.1:0-2058 GCA_043746045.1 Actinomycetota bacterium
TTCACCCTCGAACGCTTCCTCGCCACGGATGGCTACGCGGGCCTGCGCGCTGCGCTGGCCAAGCCGGCGCCGGACGTGCACGAAGACGTCAAGAACGCCACGGTCCTCGGTCGTGGCGGCGCTGGTTTTCCCGCAGGAACGAAGTGGGGCCTGACGCCGCCGGGCGTCTTTCCCCGCTATCTCGTCGTCAACGGTGACGAGAGCGAGCCCGGCACCTACAAGGACCGCCTGTTGATGGAGCGCGATCCGCATCAGCTGATCGAGGGCTGCCTGATCGCCTGCTACGCAGCGGGACTGTCCCAGTGCTTCCTCTACATTCGCGGTGAGATGGCTGTTGCTCAGGAACGGGTCGCCGCTGCGCTGAACGAGGCCTACGCCGCCGGATACATCGGCAAGAACATTCTCGGCACCGACTTCTCGCTCGACATCGTTCTGCACTGGGGTGCCGGCGCATACGTGGTCGGTGAGGAGACTGCGTTGATCGAGAGCCTCGAGGGCAACCGAGGCATGCCCCGCCTCAAGCCCCCCTTCTTCCCAGCGGCGATCGGTCTCTATGGACAGCCGACCATCGTCAACAACGTCGAGACCTTGGCCAACCTTCCGTGGCTGATGCGCAACGGGGTGGACGAGTATCTCAAGATCGGAACGTCGAGCTCACCGGGAACGCGCATGGAAGCCATCTCCGGCCACGTCAAGCGCCCCGGCGTGTTCGAAGTCGTCAACGGATCGACCACATTCCGCGATCTGATCTACGGCGAAGAGTTCTGTGGCGGCATCCGCGACGGACACGAGTTGAAGGCGTTCGTGCCCGGCGGCGGATCAGCCCCGTGGTTCCTGCCCGATCAGCTCGATCTGCCACTCGAGGGCAAGCTCGTCGGTGCCGCCGGTTCGATGGTTGGTTCCGGAGCGGTGATGGTGATGGACGAGACCACCGACATTCCCCAGGCTGCGCTGACCCTTGCCCGCTTCTACGCGCACGAGTCGTGCGGAAAGTGCACGCCCTGTCGCGAGGGGGGCACCTGGTTGTCGCGTATCCTCGAACGGGTCGTCGCCGGTCGCGGCACAGCCCGCGACCTCGATCAGTTGATCGAGGTCGGCGAGACGATCTGCCCGGGTGCGTTCCCGCATGCGGCCAGCGAACGCCTCGGCCTCAGCGCTGTTCCGTTTCCGTACAAGATGACGACCATCTGCTTCGTCGGTCCGTCGGCGTACACGCCAGTTCATTCTGCGCTGACGCTGTTCCGTGACGAGTTCGAGGCCAAGATCGTCAAGCGGACCTCCATCCCTGTCACTGCGATCAACCCCGATACCGAACTCGCCGGTACCGAACCGGTGGGAGCTCATCGATGACCGACGTTGCGACCGAAGCGGTCGACGAGGCACCCGAGCCCGTTGTCGACCCGAATGCAGTGCCGATCACCGTCAACGGCAAACCGTTCACGGCGCGCAAGGGCGACCTGATCATCAACGCCGCCGAGCATGCCGGCGAATACATCCCTCGTTTCTGCTACCACCCGCGGATGACATCGGTCGGTATGTGCCGGCAGTGCATCGTCGAAGTCGACACGGGTCGCGGCCCGCAGCTGACGGTGTCGTGCATGTTCCCGGTTTCGCCGGAAATGAAGGTGTACACCGATTCTCCGATGGCCAAGGGTGCCCAAGAGGGCATCATCGAGTTGCTCCTCGCCAACCATCCGCTCGACTGTCCGGTGTGTGACAAGGGCGGCGAATGCCCGCTGCAGGACCAGTCGTTCAGCCACGGTCCCGGCGAAAGCCGTTACGTCGAGGAGAAGCGCCACTACGAAAAGCCGATCCCGATCAGCGACCTCGTCTTCCTCGACCGCGAACGCTGCATTCTGTGCGACCGTTGCACGCGGTTCGCCGACGAAGTCGCCGGCGATGCCCTGATCTCGTTCACCCAGCGCGGCAACCTGACCCAGGTCAACACGTTCCCGGACGAGCCATTCGCCAGTTACTTCAGCGGCAACACTGTGCAGATCTGCCCGGTCGGCGCGCTGACGGCCAGCCCCTACCGATTCAAGGCCCGCCCCTGGGACC
>JAYTRT010000167.1:0-6596 GCA_043746045.1 Actinomycetota bacterium
CTTCGTGGCCGAGAAGACCACGTACCGCGTCTCGTCGGTCGCATCGCCGAACGTCTGGAATTCGATCAGTTCGCCGTGCCGGGCGAGAGCGAACTGGGCCGAAGGCAGGAGGCCCTCCTCGACCTCTCGCCTGATTCGATCCGACAACTTCTCGACTGCACCCTGATCGATCCCCATGCCGGTATTTCTAGTCCCAGCGGCAACGACTGCCAGACTCGGGGCCGTGATTCTCGATGTTCAGTTCAATTCTGCGACAACCCCGTGGCCGGCGATGCGTGATGCCGTACTCGCCGCAGAGGCAGCCGGGTACGGGGTGACGTGGGTGATCGATCATCTTGCCGGGCAGGTCATGGGCGGCGATTCGATGCACGAATGCTTCACACTTGTCGGAGCGCTTGCTGCATCGACGACGACAATCGGAATCGGAACGCTCGTCGCCAATGTCTGGAATCGTCCGTGCGCTGTCTTGGCGGTTGCCGCGGCGACGGCACAGAACATCGCCGAAGGACGGTTCTGGCTCGGCATCGGTGCCGGAGCGTCGCCGACGTCGCCCTACGGGGCGGAACACGCAGCGGTCGGTATCGAACTGAGCACCCGAATGGCGGCCCGGCACGAACGAGTCGACCAGTTCATGTCGATCGCTCGGACGATGTGGTCGACCGGCGTGATCGATGGTGTCACCGGCTTTCCGCAACCCGTCGCTCCGATCCCGGTGATGTTCGGCGTCAACAGCGTCGCCCTCGCCTCGAAGGCTGCAGAACAGGCCGATGCGATCAATGTGCGCGCCAGTCATCCACGGTTGGCCGAGATCATCGACGCCGCCCGCAACGCCCGTCCGGACGGTCGAGCACCATTGACGATCACGACGTGGACGCGCACCAGCCCAGAGCTCCGTGACCCAGCGTCGGCCGAGAGCCACCGCTACGAGGCGATGGGCATCGACCGGCTGATCCTCGTCCAGTTCGACCGGGCCGACCCGAACCAACTCTGAAAGGGTCAGCCGGCGGCGAGCAGATCGACCACGAAGACGAGTGTCTCGCCGCCCTTGATCACGCCACCGGCACCGCGCGAGCCGTAGCCGAGCTCGGGCGGTATGGTCAGCCGACGCCGGCCGCCGAGCTTCATTCCAGCCACACCCTGATCCCACCCACTGATGACCTGGCTGGCGCCGAGCTTGAATTGGAAGGTGTCGTTGCGGTCCCAGCTCGAGTCGAACTGCTTGCCCGTGCTCCAGGCAACTCCGACGTAATGGACATCGACGTTCATACCCGGCGTGGCTTCGTGGCCATCGCCGATGATCAGGTCTTCGATGACCAGCACGACCGGTACATCGCCGTCGGGAATCGTCACCTCTGGTTTGGTTGCTGAGCTCATCGAACGGACTGTATCCAGCTCACCGGCCGGCGGGCGCGATGTAGGTTCCCTGGGCAACAGCAACTGGGCGATTCGGGTCGTCGGTCCACGCGACAACGGATCCGATCAGTGTTCGCTTTCCGGTGTGCTGAAGGTCGGCTCGTGCGCGCAGCACCGACCCGAGCGCCGGGTGCAGGAACCGGATCGACAGTTCGCTGGTCAGCACCATCGGCACGATCCCGAGCACGGTGAAACACGCGTAGTACAGCGCTGCGTCGCACGCTCCGAACACGTTCGGACCACTGATGATCCCGCCGGGACGAAGGTGGTTTGCCGAGGCATCCAGGCGGGCAATCGCCCAGTTGTCACCGACCGCCTCGCAGTGGTTGCCGTTGCCTGCGAACTCGCTCCGCAGGAAGACGTTGATCTCTTCGACCGTGACGCCACTGGCCGGCAGGTCAGCAACGGGAACGACGCCGGGCACGAGATTGCTCATTCGGCCAACCATAGGTCCGCCGGTAGTGTCAGCCGATGCCGTTGCGTGAGACCGGATCGACCCGCGAGCAGACCCTTGCGTCATTGCACGCAATGCAGGCGCACGACGTTCGCTGGCGGGAGGGCCGGGCGTTCACCCTCGCCTATCACGGTGGCGACGATGTGGTGGCCATCGCCGAAGACGCCTACCGGATGTTCAGCGGCGACAACGCGCTGAACACCGACGCCTTCCCGAGCTTGCGCGCCATTCAGGCCGATGTGGTCGACATCGCTCTCGGCTGGCTCGGGGGCGGCCCTGGAGCGGCCGGCTTCATGACATCGGGCGGGACGGAGAGCATCCTCCTCGCCGTCAAAGGGTCCCGCGAACGCGGCCGCAAGGAGCGTGCGATCACCTCGCCCAACGTCGTGCTACCCACCAGCGCGCACGCAGCCTTCGAGAAGGGTTGCTTCTACTTCGGGCTCGAGAGCCGCCGAATCGCGGTCGGCGACGACTGGCGGGCAGACCCCGACGCGATGGCCGATGCGGTCGACGAGAACACGGTCCTGATCGTCGGTTCGGCGCCCCAATATCCGCAGGGCGTGATCGATCCGATCACTGCACTTGCTGCGATCGGAGCCGAACGCGACATCAGTGTGCACGTGGACGCGTGCATGGGTGGCGTCGTGCTGCCGTATCTGGCGCGTCTCGGTCACTCCGTTCCGCCGTGGAACTTCGCCGTCGATGGCGTCACCAGCATGTCCGTCGACCTTCACAAGTTCGGATACACGGCCAAGGGTGCGTCGGTGATTGCGTACCGGACCAAACTGCTGCGCAGCTATCAGACCTACGTGACCGACAATTGGCTGGGCGGCGTCTACGGCTCATCCGGGATTCTGGGCACGAAATCGGGTGGCTCGATGGCGGCTGCCTGGGCCGTGATGGACTACCTCGGCGACGAAGGCTATGTGCGGCTGACCGCCGCCGCGCGCCGCGCCACCGAGACCCTGGTGGTCGGTGTGCGGCAGCGTCCACATCTGATGCTGCGGGCCGAGCCCGCTACGATGCTGGTCACCTTCGGCGCAACCGATCCGGCGTCACTCGACATCTACTCGGTGGCCGACGCGCTGTGGCGACGCGGCTGGTACGTGGACAAGCAGGGCCCCCCGGCGTCATTGCATCTGACCGTCAACGCGATCCACGACGGCAAGATCGACGCATTCCTCGCTGACCTCGATCGAGCGGTCGCCGAGGTCCAGGCTTCGAGCGTGACCGGATCGGTCGGCACCTACGGCACCGTCGAGTGAGTCGCGCTCGCCCGGTTGGTTAGGGTCCCGCACATGCCCAGTGACCTGATCCTGAAATCGATGAACGGCTTCCACCGAATGATCCTCAAGCTGTCGTTCGGCAAGGTCGGCTGGGACGCGGCAAAAATGCCGGTTCTGGAGCTGACCACCACAGGACGCAAGAGCGGTGAGCAGCGTTCATGCCTGCTGACGTCTCCGCTCCAGAAGGGCGAGACGATCATCGTGGTCGCGTCACGCGGTGGCGACGATCAGAATCCCGCATGGTTCCTCAATCTGCAGGCTGATCCGAACGTGCTCGTCGCGTACAAGGGCGGACCACGTCGGCCGATGACGGCGCACGTCGCCAGCGCCGATGAACGGGCCGAACTCTGGCCACAGGTCATCGCCGATCACCAGAATTACGCTGGCTACCAGCGCAGGACCGAGCGGGAAATCCCGCTTGTGCTCCTTCGACCCGTATAACCTCGGGATTGCCGCTACGCCCATGCGGGAGAGCTCCGAGTGACACCGTCGTCGCCCGGGCGCCGAAGGAGCAACCACCCCGGAACCTCTCAGGCACCAGGACCGTCTGGGCAGGCAACGCTGGAAAGCAGGTGCGTCGCACCTCACCGAAGGGGAAAGCCGAGTCCGACGCCCTTGTGGCAGACGGCGCGGTGAAGCTCTCAGGTTCCGTGACAGCGGGGGTCAGTTTCACCGACGACTCCCGGAGCATCACATGGACCAACGCCGCACCGCATTTGCTGATCCGTTCGATTCGGACGTCCGTCCCGGATTGTCCGAACTGATCGAATCCGATGAGTTCGTCCGTCGACACATCGGACCGGACGCAGCCGACCAACGCACGATGCTCGATGCGTTGGGACTGGGATCACTCGATGCCCTCTTGGACGCAACGGTGCCCACGGCGATCCGGATGGCTGGCGCTCTCGACCTTCCTGAATCAGCCGGCGTGACCGAGGCACTCGCCGAACTTCGCGCCCTGGCCGAACAGAACGTGTTGACGACGAGCCTGATCGGGATGGGGTATTCCGGCACCATCACTCCCCCGGTGATCCTGCGCAATGTTCTCGAGAATCCGGCCTGGTACACGGCCTACACCCCCTATCAACCGGAGATCAGCCAGGGTCGGCTCGAGGCCATTCTCAACTTCCAGACGATGGTCGCCGACCTCACCGGCTACACCATCGCCAACGCGTCACTGCTCGACGAGGCAACGGCCGCCGCCGAGGCGATGACGATGATCCGCCGCCTGACGACACATCCCGGAACGTCGTTCTTCGTCCACGAGGACACACACCCGCAGACCATTTCCGTCCTGCAGACCCGGGCCGCCCCGATCGGCATCGAGATCGTGATCGGCAACAGTGCGTCGTTCGACCCCGTTGCCAGCTTCGGCGCTCTCGTTTCCTGGCCGGGTTCGAGCGGCGAACTGCACGATCACACGGGCCTGATCGACGCCGCGCATGCCAACGGCGCATTGGTGGCAGCTGCGACCGACCTGCTGGCCTGCGTCCTGCTCACCCCTCCCGGCCACAGTGGGGTGGACATCGCGATCGGCCTGGCCCAACGATTCGGCGTGCCGATGGGCTTCGGTGGCCCACACGCTGCCTTCATCGCCACCAGCGACACCCACGCACGCGCCCTCCCCGGTCGACTCGTCGGAGTCAGCACCGACACGGCTGGACGGCCAGCACTTCGACTTGCACTGCAGACACGCGAGCAGCACATCCGCCGCGAGAAGGCGACCTCGAACATCTGCACGGCACAGGTCCTGCTGGCCAACATCTCGGGCTTCTACGCAGCGTGGCACGGTCCCACAGGGCTGCGTCGGATTGCCGAACGAGTTCACCGCCTGACGTCGATCGCCGTCCGTGGACTTCGCGCGGGCGGCATCGACGTTGTCAACGAGACGTGGTTCGACACGGTGCGCTGCCGGGTCGACAGCGCAACCGAAGTGCATGCTGCAGCTCGTTCGGCGGGCATCGCCCTCCGACGGATCGACGCGACGACCGTGTCGTTCAGTCTCGACGAGACCACATCGCCCGACACCGTGGAACTGCTGTGGAAGGTACTCGGCTGCAGCGGTTCGGTGGTCGACCTGGACGCCGGCATCATCGCCCGAACAACTGACTCCCGAACAACTGACTCCCGAACACGTGATGACGGTATCCCTGCCGGCGCGCGACGAACCGACGAGATCCTCACCCAGAGCGTGTTCAACCGCTATCACAGCGAACACGAGATGCTCCGCTACCTGCGTCGTCTGGCCGACAAGGATCTCGCGCTCGACCGGACGATGATCCCGTTGGGTTCGTGCACGATGAAGCTCAACGCAACCGTCGAGATGGTGCCGATCACATGGCCCGAATTCGCCGACGTCCATCCCTACGCCGACCCCGCTGACACGGTCGGGTACCGGACGATGATCGATCAACTGGAGCGGATGCTCGTTGCCATCACCGGGTACGACCGGGTCAGCCTGCAACCCAATGCCGGCAGTCAGGGCGAGTTCGCCGGCCTCCTCGCGATCCGCGGCTATCACGCCAGCCGAGCCGATCAACAGCGAACGGTCTGCCTCATCCCGTCCAGCGCGCACGGCACGAATGCGGCCAGTGCCGTGATGGCCGGAATGCGTGTCGTCGTCGTTGCCTGCGACCCGCTCGGCAACGTCGATCTGGACGACCTGCGGACAAAGGCAACAGCCGCTGGACAACAACTCGCGGCGATCATGATCACCTACCCGTCGACGCACGGTGTGTTCGAAGAGGCGATCGGCGAGATCTGTGCGATCGTCCACGATCTCGGCGGTCAGGTCTATGTCGACGGCGCAAACCTCAACGCGCTCGTCGGTCTTGCCCAACCGGGCCGCTTCGGTGCCGATGTCAGCCATCTGAATTTGCACAAGACGTTCTGCATCCCGCACGGCGGCGGCGGACCAGGCGTGGGACCGGTTGCAGTGCGCGCCCACCTTGCTCCCTTCCTGCCGGGCGATCCAACGGGCAGCGGATCCAATCACGCAGTGGCTGCGGCGCCGTTCGGCTCGGCGAGCATCCTGCCGATCTCGTGGATGTACATCCGCTTGATGGGCGCCCAGGGTCTGCGCGACGCGACCGGCGCGGCGATCCTCAGTGCCAACTACATCGCGCGTCGACTCGAGGATGCCTATCCAACGCTGTACCGCGGCGCGCGCGGCTACGTCGGCCATGAATGCATCCTCGATCTGCGCCAGATCACCAAGGACACCGGCGTCACCGTCGACGATGTCGCCAAGCGGCTCATGGACTACGGATTTCACGCCCCGACGATGAGCTTCCCGGTCACGGGAACGCTGATGGTCGAGCCGACCGAGAGCGAGACGCTGCGCGAGATCAACCGGTTCTGCGACGCGATGCTGGCCATCCGCAGCGAGATCGAGCGTGTGCGAAGCGGCGAGTGGCGGATCGAACAGAGTCCACTCCGCAACG
>JAYTRT010000168.1:0-2055 GCA_043746045.1 Actinomycetota bacterium
ACAGGCGAAGGATCGACAACGAAACCAACGCGCGGACTGCGTCGACGCTGGTCCGATCTGGCCACACCGGGCATGTTGCGGGTCCCCGAGATCACCGTCTACTTCTGGATCGCCAAGGGCCTGTCGACGGCGATGGGCGAGGCGACGTCGGACTATCTCGTTCGCAGCCTCGGGCCCGTTCCAGCCGTGCTGCTCGGCTTCGTCGCATTCTGCGCATCGCTGGCCCTGCAGTTCTCGCGCAGGCGGTACGTGGCGACGACGTACTGGTTGACTGTTGCGATGGTCGGAGTGTTCGGAACGATGGCCGCCGATGTCCTGCACGTCGGTCTCGGGGTGCCGTACATCGCCTCGACGGTCCTCTGGGCAATCGTCCTCGGTGCGGTGTTCCTGACATGGAACCGGACCGAGGGAACGCTGTCGGTGCACAGTGTCGATACCACCAGGCGCGAGCTCTTCTACTGGGCGACCGTCGTCGGTACGTTCGCCTTGGGTACCGCTGCGGGCGACCTGTTGGCCGTGACGTTCTCGCTCGGATATGCAAAGTCGATCGTCGTCTTCGCAGTCCTGATTCTGGTGCCAGCGATCGGGTTCTGGCGTCTGCACTGGAGTCCGGTCGTCTCGTTCTGGGCCGCATATGTGCTGACCCGGCCGGTCGGTGCCACAGTCGCCGACTGGATCGTCAAGTCCCGTGGCGCCGGTGGATTGGCCTGGCCGGAAGGACCGTTCTGTCTGGTCCTGATCGCCGCAATCGCTGTGGTCGTGCTGCACCTCCAGGTGACTCGCAAAGACGTGCAACAGCATGACGTCAGGCAATGAGCCGAGTGTTATAGCACCGTCGCTCGATCTGCCCATGCCGGCCTCGGACTGAGCCGATCGCGCTTCGCAGAAGGACTGAGCGACCGCGGGCGTACATGGTTTCCCCGATGGCTGGCGATGATCGCCTGGCGTACCGTTTGAAACGTGCCCCACCACCATTGGTCGGCCCGAACACGCAGGAGACGTCACCGGTGAACACATCGAAAAGTGCGTGGGCCGGATTCGCCGTTGCGGTGATTCTCGGCGCGGCCGTGGGGTCGGCATGTTCGAGCTCTGCGACGAGAGCAGCCACATCGCCGAGCCCAGCGTCAGCTTCGGGTGCATCGACAGGGTCAGCGACAGGGTCAGCGCCAGGGTCAGCGCCAGGGTCGCCTGACTCGAGCTCGGCGTCGGGTGCTGCGGTCGGCGGCCACGATGCCAGAGCCTTCACGTGCGAGAGCTTCGCGACGAGTGATTTGCTCAAAGCATTGCAGACCGTGGTGCCGGGAACAACGGCCGGTCCTGTCAAGACGGAGCGACTCGCTGATGAATTCGGCAGTCCCCTCTCGTGCGACTACCTGTTTGCGTCCAACCGGTATCCCTCGCTTGCCGCCACAGTCGCGGAAGGTCAGGACATCACGTTCCTCGTCAGGATCAGCGACGGAATTGTCGCTGGAGCGATTCCCGCGAAGGCGGTCACCGACGCATTCGGCAAAGCGCGTGACTTGGCGAACAAGGACGCGAGCGGCGATGCGAAGTCAGACCATCAGAGCCGGTTCACCCACGTCTCGGGCATCGGCGATGATGCATTCTTCAACGACTACTTCACCCGCAACGCCGGCGTCAACGAGGCGGTCGCCAGTGACATGAGCATCCTGCGCTCGAGCCTGCCGATGACCGTCGAGGTCGACATGGACTACTCCGTTCAGCAGGCCGCTGCCACGACGGCGCCATCGGGAACTGCCGACCCGTTCGATGCTGCGACCATGCACGCGATGAGTACGGCCGTCGCGAACGCGATCATTGCCAAGCTCTGAACGACACGACCGATGGGAGCCGATGTGATGATCATGCTCAGACGGTGCCTCCCGGTCGCGATCGCTGCGATCTTGTTCGTCGGGGCAACAGCATGTGCGAGCACGCAACCAAGCGCATCGAGCGCACCGAGCACGACCTCGGTGGCGACATCATCGACCGCTGGCGTGGCGACATCTTCGACTGTTGGCACGACGACATCGACGCAAACTGCCCCCGCGACAC
>JAYTRT010000169.1:0-2052 GCA_043746045.1 Actinomycetota bacterium
GCGTCGACGGGGTTGCCGGTGGCATTCAGACCACGGATCGCGTCATACACGTACTGGTGCGCAGGCTTGTAGAAATCGTTGACCGACAGGCCCATCTCGGCCACCGTGCCAACAGCGTCGCGCGACAGCAGCAAAGCGCCGAGCAGTGATTCCTCGGCATTCAGGTTGTGTGGTGGAACACGACCTTCGCCTCGGCGGATGGGGCGCGGTCGATCGCGCGAAGACTCTGCCAAGGACATTCGACAACCCTTCCGCACAGCACCTGTGCATCGCTAGGGGAGCAACCTGTGTCTTTACCTGTCCACAACTTGTGGACGCAGGATGACACAGGGGTGTCGCGGTCATGTCGCTCGGGTGACGCCACGATGAACTCCCCTGCACAACAGAACTGCCCCACCGGACGAGCCGGCGGGGCAGTTCACATCATCGATGACGGAACGTCAGGCTTTGACGACTTCGATCGTGAACGGGAACTCGACATCGTGATGCAGCTTGGCCGTCACGCTGTACTCCCCGAGCGTCTTGATCTGCTCGGGCATCACCAGCTTGCGCCGGTCGAGGTCGATGCTGGCCTGTTCATGAACAGCAGCAGCCACGTCGGAGGCAGTCACCGAGCCATAGAGACGGTCGCCGGCACCACTCTTGGCGGTGATCCGGATGACCTTGGCGACGAGCACCTTGGCAATCGTCTGGGCGCTGTCACGGTCGGCAGCGTCGCGCAGGTCGCGAGCCCGACGCATCGAGCCGGCCTGGTTGACTGCACCGTCGTTGGCGACGAGGGCGAGGCCTTTCGGCAGGAGGTAGTTACGCGCGTGGCCATCGGCGACTTCGACGATGTCACCACGCTTGCCGAGCATCTTGTGGTCGGCACGGAGGATGACCTTCATCTCAGGCCTCCACGTCTGCGGTGGCGGTGTCGGTTTCGGCACCTTCGACGGCGGTCTCCTCGGTCGCGGCGTCAGCTGCGGGTGCAGCGTCACGACGCGGTCCGCGCTCGCCATCGCGTGGCGGCCGACCCGGGCGAGTGTTGGACACGCGCTTGGTGTACGGGATCAGCGCCATCTCTCGCGAGTTCTTGATCGCATTGGCGATGTCACGCTGTTGCTGCACGGAGTTGCCCGTGACGCGGCGGTTGCGGATCTTGCTGCGATCGCTGACGAACCGACTGAGCAGGTTGACGTCCTTGTAGTCGACGTACTCGATCTTGTCGGTGACAAGGACGCTCGTCTTCTTCTTGAACTTCTTCGGGTTCGTTTCCTTGGGCGCACGCGCCTTGTTCTTCTTACTGGTCATTTCGTGTGTCGATTCTCTTGTTACAAAAAGTGTGGATCAGATCTCGGGGATCCGATGGATCAGAACGGCTCTTCGTCGCCGTACACAGGGTCGGGGGCGGAGCGGCCACCGGCGTTAGCGGAGTTGCCACCACCCGAGTTGCCGGAACCGCCGGAGAAGTTGCCTCCTCCGGAACTACCACCCTGATAGCCGCTGCCGGAGTTACCACCGGAGTTGCCACCAGAGAAGTTGCCGCCTCCTTGGCCACCTTGGCCGTCGGTGCGCTGGGTCCTCTCGACTTGAGCCGTGGCCCAACGAAGGCTCGGTCCGATCTCGTCGGCGATGATCTCGACGACGGAACGCTTCTCACCCTGCTGGGTCTCGTACGAGCGCTGCTGGATCCGGCCGGTGACAATGACCCGCGAGCCCTTGGTCAACGACGCCGAGGCGTTTTCACCGAGTGAGCCCCAAGCGGTCACGTTGAAGAAGGAGACTTCTTCGACCCATTCGTTGTTCCGCTGGTAGCGGTAGTTCACAGCGACGCCGAGGGTCGCAACACCACGCCCGCCCTGCGTGAAACGCAGTTCGGGATCGCGGGTGAGCGAACCGGTGATGGTGACGGTGCTATCTGCCATGGTGTTCCCCTATCGGGTTTGGCGGCCGGTCAGGCCGCAGCGTCGACCATGCCGCGCTTTTCAGCCTCGGCATCAGGAAGGCGCAGGAGCTTGTGACGGACGACCTCGTCCGCAAGACGGAGCTGACGCTCGAAGTCGTCGAGGG
>JAYTRT010000170.1:0-2049 GCA_043746045.1 Actinomycetota bacterium
GCACATGGTGCAGATGGTGCACCAACCACTGTCCCCTTTCGTGCGCACAGGAGAAAGGAGGGAACTGCTGCACCAACTGCACCATGTGCACCAGACCACGACGAGGCAAGCGCACGAGACCTGCTGCCGCCGACCGGTGGCGATCTCCTCGACGCTCGTGCGGCGCCCGCACAGCCGGTAGCACCGTTCTACCCACCCCTACCCCCTACCCGTCACCGAAAACTAGCAACCGAGTTCCCACGACCCACCTCCCTTACCCCCCTCATAGCGCCGCGAAACTCGCCGTTTTGTTCGCCTTTTTGCCAAGCCCCCGGGCGGTCGTTGTGATCGCCCCTGGCGGGATCGTGGTCGTGGGCTCTGGGCAGGCTCGAGCGGTGCGGGCGTTCGGGCTGCGAGCCGCTTGTGAGGCTCGGTGCCAGGGTTCGGGCTATGGCCTGCCAGCGATGGTTCGGGACCTGCTCGACGAGCTCGACGCAGTTGCGACAGGCGTGATCGATATCGAGCTTCACGGCTATGTCGGGGTGTCCGACGCCAACCTTGTCGGCGGCTATGTCCGTGACCCTGTCCGTCCGGCGTCCGTGCACGGACATGATTGCATACTTGATACAGCAAGCGAAGAGGTCACGACATCGGTCGCAGCTCTTGCGCTGGCGTGCGTAGAGCGCACGGTTGTTCGCCTGATTCACGAGGGGCGTTTGACCGCACGGAAGTCGCAGCCAGGCGCAGAAAAGAGCGTGTGGCTGATTGCTCAACCGTCGCTCGATTCCCTCGTCGCCGAACGTGCTGCGAGCTCACAACAACGAAAGGCAGAAGCTTGATGGACGTCCTAGAAAATCCCGCCTCGATCGAGGTGGTCGGCGGCAAGGTCTACACGCCGACCGGTCCGATCGAAGCCACAACGGTGGTGCTCGCTGGCACACCGACAGCAGTTCTGCGATTCGCTGACGAAAAAGGTCGGATCGTCAATGTCGCCAGACATCTGATCGTCGCGTACGGCGGTGGGACGGTCATCGACCCGGCCGAGGAGGCGCGCACGCGTGCCAAGGCTGAGGCCGAACGGCAGGCCGAGGATGAGCGTCGCGGCGGCATCGTCGTTGACCTCGGCAACGGCACCGTGGTCCGGTTCTCGCCGCCGGCTGATGCGATTGAGCAATTCGGGTTCGAGCATGTCGACATGCTGGTCGCTGCTGCCTCGAAGGCTCTCGGCGACATCACCGGATCCAGTCTCCCGCACGCGATCGGATACATTTCGCGGCTCGCGTCGTCGATCTCGCACACGACACGCGGGATCGACGGAACTGGCGAACCGGTGGCGATCGTCGAGACACTGGTCGCTGACGGTACGTGGTCGCAGTTGTCGACTGGTGACATGGAGCGTTTGCGCTCGTTCGCTGCCGGGATCGTGTCCCGTGTGGTCGTGGCTTTCGAGGCTGCGCTCGCCGAGTACGCCGAGGCGCATCCGTTGCCGGCGCCTCCGCCTGCACCGGTGGCCGACGAAACGTCACCCGCTGCCGGCATGTTCGGTGCTCAGGTACCCGTCGAGACGGTGGTCGCGTAATGGCGTACGGCACGAACGGAGCACCGTCGACAGACCTGGTCACAAAGATTGCGTCCGGTCTCGCAGCGGCCAAGACAGCGAAGAAGCAGGCCAAGAAGGCGGGCAGGGTCGGCAAGATTTCCAAGGGTGATGCTGCCCGTGCCCAGCGGCTCTCGACTGCTGTCATTGACGCTGTCAAGACGCTCACGGCCGACGCCGACTACGAGTACACCTCGCTCCTCGGCAAAGCCGAGATTGCTCAGTCGGCCGGCGATCGTCCCCTGGCCGCCGGTTACCGGGCCAAAGCCGCTGCGATCAAGGCGGCCCGCTAATGGCGGTCTTGGCGGTGAATGGTGGTCAGTGGCAGGTGGAGATCGGTGGCGATGCGCGGACGATCACGTTCAGCCCGACGAGCCAAGCGCGCGGCCTGAACGCCACTGGGACGTCGGCGCTCATCGCAGCGATCGCCACCTACCACAGCGCTGCGACCATCGCGCTCGGGGTCGCCGACG
>JAYTRT010000171.1:0-19118 GCA_043746045.1 Actinomycetota bacterium
CCGTCGGCGGATGCCGAAGCGTCAGGTCGTGTTGGCCGGTCTTGGTCTCGTCGGTGTGGCCGCGATCGCCGGCGTCACCCAAGTCCCGCACGTTCTGCCATGGAGCGGTTCGAAGCTGTACCTCGGTCACGCCGGCACCAAATTCGGCGATCTGTTGAACTTCGGTCTGTTCGATGTCGTGCCGGTTCTCGGCGCCGTACTCGTCCTGATCCTGGCCCCACTCGCATTCGCCCCGAACAGGGCGAACAAGGCGAACAAGGCGAACAAGACAACTCCGGCGGCCAAGGTCCGTCCGAACATCTCGGCAGCATTCGTGTTCGGGTTCTTCGGGCTGTTGATGATCCTCGCCGGAATGGTCGGCGGCATCCTCTACGGCGTGATCGACCTCGGCCTGCAGGGCACCGTGTTCGAAGAGGGCGCGTACAACTACGTCAGCTACGGCGCCGTGCTCGCTGCTCTCGGTGCCATCACGTATTGGGGCCCGAAGCTCTGGGGCCGACGGATCGACGACAAGAAGCTGTATCCGATCGCTCTGCTCGGGATGATCGGTGTGGTGCTCGCCTCGCTGCCGTACTACATCGCCGGTTTCGCTGATCAGCCCGCAGCATCGGTCACGTTCCACTACAGCGGCCCGCAGGCGCTGTGGAACACGTTGGCCACGATCGGGCAGGGGTTGTTCGCACTCATGGTTCTGGCCTTCGCCGGACTTGCCCTGAAGAGCTTTCGTAGCGGCGAGACCGTCGGCGACGATCCGTGGGACGCGCAGACGCTGGAGTGGGCGACATCGTCGCCAGCGCCTGTCGAGAACTTCGTCGCGATTCACACGGTGGCGTCGCCGGAACCTCTCATCGATCTGAAGCCGAAGACGGAGAACGCCTGATGCTTGCTCTTCCCCCGCCCCCAGCGCCGGCACCGCGTCGACAGATGTTCGTCGGCACCGCGCTCGCCTGCAGCGCCGGCACGATGGTCATCGGAGCGATGTGTGCGCTGTGGCTGCGCTTCCGCAGGGTGGCGATCACCGGGACCACGCACATCTGGGTACCGAAGAACATTTCGATTCCCGAGGTCGCCAGCAACATCATGTTGCTCAGCTTCATCGCGATCTGCATCTTCGGACAGTGGGCCGTGTACTCCGCCAAACGCGACGACAAGCGCCACGTGGGGATCGCGCTCCTGCTCACCGGCCTGATCGGCCTGGCCGTGATCAACGCCCAGGCTGCCGTGTACTACCAGATGCGTCTCCCGATCCGGTCCACCACGGGCAGCGCCTACGGAGTGATGTTCTACGCCATCACCGGCACGTTCCTGGTGTTCATGATCATCGGAGTGGTGTTCTCGTTCGTCACCGCTTTCCGCTATCTCGGTGGGCGCACGTCGGACCGCGAGATCGTCACTGCCCACGCCATCTACTGGTACTTCGCCGCCGCTGCATTCGTCATGCTCTGGTTCATCGTCTACGTCACAAAGTGAGCAGGTAGCAGCAGATGTTCACCACCGGATCGAAACTCCTCATCACTGCCACGCTGATGTCGCTCGTCGGCACGTTCGTGTACGGCTTCACCCAGCACGGCGGCCCGATCGGCACGTTCGGCCTGTTCACCGTGACCGTTGTGTTCGCCTTCCTGACCGGCGTCAACTTCTGGGTCCGCGACAGCAACGTCTCGGCAATGGACGCCGACGCCGTCGAGATGTCTCCGGCCGCTCATTTCGGCCCGACGCAAAGCATGTGGCCGATGATCGCCGGGCTCGGAGCAGGACTCGTTCCGGTCGGCCTGATCGTCGGCAAGGCCATCACCTGGATGGCGGTGATCATCCTGCTGATCGCCACCGTCGAATGGATGGTCCAGTCGTGGAGCGAGGGTGCGTCGGGCGATCCGGCCTACAACCGTGGCATACGGCGGCGAATCCTGCATCCGCTCGAACTGCCGATTCTTGGTGCGATCGGTCTCGGTGCGATCATCTTCTCGTTCTCGCGGATCATGCTGCGGGTGCCGTCGTCGGTCGGACCGATCATCTTCGGTGGTATCGGTGCCGGAGTGCTGCTCTTCGGGTCGCTGATCGCTGCCAAGCGCACCGTCGCCCGCTCGCTCGTGGTCGCCCTGTGCGTGATCGGCGGCGTCGGTGTCGTCGGGGCCGGCGTGGCCAGCGCGGTTGCCGGCGGACGCCACATCGCCAAGCACGAGATCCCTTCGTATGCCGAGGGCACCTGCGGTTCCGATTCCTCCGGCGAGTCCGACGCGAGGTCGTCGAGGGCGCTTGCTGCGAAATCGAATCTGGCCGCGACGATCATCCTCCAGGACGGCAAGCTGCGCGCCGAGGTCAATTCGATCAGCGGCAACCCGGCCGTCCTGACACTGCCCCGCTCGACCAACTCGTTCATCCTGTTCCGCAACGAAGATGCCGGCAAGTTCCGCCTCGTCGTCAGCCTCGGCAAGGAAGTCGTCGATCCGAAGGCAGCCACGCCGACGTACCGCGAGGTCAAGGAATGCACGCAGGCCGTCACCAAGGGTGGCACCCAGTTCATCATCATCAAGGCCGGCGTACCGTCGCCCGTCGATCCGACCAAGGCACCTGCCGACGAGCAGTACAACTTCACCGTGCCCGGCGTCGACACGGCGGTCCTCGGGATCGTGGTGCCGTGAATCACCCTCTCGTGAATGGGACAGAACAGCAAGTTATGACTACCGTTGCTGATGTGACAGATCAGTCGGGCGAACCGATGCAGTGCTCGTCGAAAGCAGCCCCCCGTGCCCGCCGATTGCTCCTTCCCGGTGCAGCCGTTGCGGCCCTGACATTGCTCAGCAGCTGCGCCAAGAATGCTCCGCAGGACACATTCCAGCCCAAGGGCGAGAACTCGCGGAACATCGACAATCTGCAGCGGCCGCCGTTCTACATCGCCGGTGGCGTGTTCGTCATCGTTGCCGCGACCGTCCTGTACTGCGTCATCAAGTACAAAGACCGCGGCCAGGCAATGCCGAAGCAGACGCACGGCAAACCTGCGCTGGAGATCTTCCTGACGATCATTCCGGCGTTGATCCTGATCGGTGTCGGCATCCCGACGGTCAACACGCTGTTCCGTCTTGCCAAGACCGACGACACCCAGTGCGTCATCAACGTCACCGGTCAGCAGTGGTGGTGGGAGTTCGACTATCCGGTGCAGGACGGGTGTGGTGGCCTCAAGGAGCCGATCGTGACGAGCGGTCAGATCGTCATCCCGGCAGGACAGCACGTACTGCTCAAGATCGCCAGTCGTGACGTCATCCACTCCTTCTGGCTCCCCTCGCTCAACGGCAAGAAGGACGCGGTCCCCGGACGCGTGCACACGCTGCGGATGGAAGCCGACCAGCCGGGCATCTATGCCGGCCAGTGCACCGAGTTCTGCGGGCTCGGGCACGCCTACATGCGGATGGACGCCGTCGCGCTCGACAAGGCAAGCTTCGAGACGTGGAAGGCCAACCAGCTCAAGGCCTACACCAGCCCTGCCACCGGCACGCCTGCGAAAACCGGCGAGGCCACGTTCCTGACCCAGTGCAGCCGGTGCCACCAGGTCAACGGAATCACGAACGCAACAGGAGATCCGGTCATCTCCCGGCCCGACCAGTACGTCTACTCGGGCGCCGCGCCGAACCTCACCAATCTGATGACTCGTACGGACTTCGCCGGAGCCTCGTTCGACCTGATCACCCAGGACTGCAAGAACAAGTTGTGGAAGGCCAAGCCGGCTGACTTCAGTGCGCTGTATCTGCAGGGAGTCACACCGGGTTGCTTCGACCAGGTCAACCTGCGTGAGTGGCTGCGCAACGCGCCAGGCAAGAAACCGATGTATGCCGACCCGACCAAACTCGGCCCGACCAATGGCAAGACCCGAGGGATGCCGAACCTCAACCTGTCCGAGGATCAGATCGACCAGATCATCTCCTTCCTCACCGAGCGGAAGTAAGAGAACCGATGGCTATAGCAGAACGTCCGTTACCCGTTCTCGCCCGAAGCGGGACCACACTCGTCACCCCCAGCAGCTCGATGGGCGTGTTCCGTCGACCGGTGTCCACCACTGGCTGGCGCAGCTGGGTGTTCACCGTCGACCACAAGAAACTCGGCATCATGTACGGGTGCGCGGCGATGGTCTTCTTCATCATCGGCGGCTGTGAAGCGCTGCTGATCCGCATCCAGTTGGCGGCCGGCTCGAACAAGGTGCTCAGCGCAAACGCGTACAACCAGCTGTTCACGATGCACGGGACGACGATGATCTTCCTGTTCGTGATGCCGATGGCAGCGGCGTTCGCCAACTATCTTCTGCCGCTGCAGATCGGCGCACGCGACGTTGCCTTCCCCCGACTCAATGCGTTCGGCTTCTGGGCCTTTTTGACCGGCGGCGTCTTCTTGAACACCGCGTGGTTCCTCGGCGGCGCGGCTGACACGGGCTGGTTCGCCTACGCCCCGAACACCAGCGTTGCGTTCTCGCCGAGTCATGGCGTCGACTTCTGGGCACTCGGTCTGCAGATCACCGGTATCGCGTCGCTGACGGGCGCGATCAACCTGATCGTCACCGTTCTGAACATGCGTGCACCGGGCATGAGCCTGATGAAGATGCCGGTGTTCACCTGGATGGTGCTGGTCACCCAGTTCCTGCTCCTGTTCGCCGTGCCGGTCCTCACCGTTGCGCTGTTCCTGCTCACCTTCCAGCGCAACTTCGGCGCTGCGTTCTTCACCGTCGACAAGGGTGCTGACCCACTGCTGTGGCAACACCTGTTCTGGATCTTCGGCCATCCTGAGGTGTACATCCTGGTCTTACCCTCGTTCGGGATCATCAGCGAAGTACTCCCGGTGTTCTCGCGAAAACCGCTGTTCGGCTACAAGTTCGTGGTCTTCTCCGGCGTGGCCATCGGCTTCCTCGGCTGGGGCGTGTGGGCTCACCACATGTTCGCCAGCGGCCTGGGCCCGGTCAGCGTCGCCGTGTTCTCCGTCGCCACCATGGCCATCGCAATTCCGACGGGCGTCAAGATCGTCAACTGGACGCTGACGATGTGGGGCGGCAAGTTGCGCTTCACGACATCGATGATGTTCGCGATCGGCATGATCATCGAGTTCACCATCGGTGGCCTCTCCGGCGTGACTCACTCGGTGTCGCCGTCCGACACCCAGCAGACCGACACGTATTACGTCGTCGCCCACTTCCACTACGTGTTGTTCGGTGGGGCAGTCCTCGGTCTGTTCGCCGGCTTCTACTACTGGTGGCCGAAGGTCTTCGGCAAGCTGCTCAGCGAGCGCATCGGCAAGTGGAACGTGTGGTTCATGATCATCGGGATGAACCTGACGTTCGGGCCGATGCACATCCTCGGCCTGCAGGGCCAGCCACGTCGTATGCAGATCTGGACCGAGTTCCGCGCCGGTGACGGATTCTTCAACGGTGCGTTCTGGAACCTGGTCTCGTCGATCGGTGCGTTCGTGCTGGCGTTCGGAGTCCTGCTGTTCATCATCAACGTGTACAAGACCTGGCGGAATCCCGAGCTCGCTCCCGGTGACCCGTGGGACGCACGCACGCTCGAATGGATGACGCACAGTCCGCCGAAGGAGCACAACTTCGACTCGATCCCGGTGGTCCACTCGCTCGACGAGTTCTTCCACCTCAAGTATGCCGAGGACGACGAGACGGGTGAGATCCGCAAGGTCGTCACCTATGAGCAGATCATGGACGAGCAGACCGCGAAGGCAGACACGCACATCCATCTGCCGTCGCCCTCGTACTGGCCGATCATCCTTGCCGTCGGCCTCCCGCTGATTGCGTACGGCATCATCTTCAGCCGCATCCTCGCCGTGTTCGGCGGGGCCGTGGTGATGTTCGCGATCTTCGGGTGGGCACTCGAGCCATCAGTCGCCGATCCGTCCGAATACGACCCACCGGTCGGCGGCAGCGGCGGAGAACCATCGAAGGAGCTGGCCCCAGTTGGCTGACATCGTAGCCACCCCCACCGACTCGCCCGTCGCGACGACCACCGAAACGGTGCCGAACACACCGGCATCGGAACCCGACACGACGGCTCGAATCGATTTGGCTGTCGAGCCCGATCTGCACGGCCATGTTCCGTCGTCGACAGGCGGCGGTGGCCACGACGGCGGTCATGGTGGCGAGGTCGGCCACGCGACGAGCACTGGGTTGTCGAACAACAAACTCGCGATGTGGATGTTCCTCGGCAGCGAATGCCTGCTGTTCGGCGGACTGATCTCCACCTACATGCTGTACCGCGGTCGTCACGAGGGCTCGCCGTCACCGTCGCAGTTGTACAACATCCCGTTGACGTCGGTCAGTTCGTTCGTCCTGTTGATGAGTTCGTTGACGATGGTGCTCGCGGTCTCCGCAGCCCAGCGCAATGACGATCGCAACACAACGACGTGGCTGTCCGTGACAGCGTTGCTCGGTGCCACGTTCGTCGGAGCGCAGGTGTTCGAGTTCACCGAGTTCTACCACGAGGGTCTCGGCTTCACGACCAACCTGTTCGGCTCGAGCTTCTTCACGCTCACCGGCTTCCACGGTGTGCACGTGACGATCGGCATCATCATGCTGATGGCGTTGGTCGGGATGATCAATCGCAACAAGATCCCCGGCAACAAGGCCGAGGTGGTCGAGATGATCGGCCTCTATTGGCACTTCGTCGACATCGTGTGGATCGTCATCTTCACCCTCGTCTACCTGATCCCGTCCTGACGCGTTGAAGAGGCCCTGACATGAGCATCGATCACACTCTCGAATCCTCGGGCGATCAGCCGGGCGCAGACGTCCACGCGACCGGCAGGGTCGAGTACGGAACTGACGACATCGGCGGCCCGACCGATCACGCCCACGGTCTGACCGATCTCGGATACGTCAAGGTCGCGATCATTCTCGCGTTGATGACCGGCGCCGAGGTGACGCTCACCTATCTCCACCTCCCTGGCGGCGTGTTCATGGCCGTTCTGTTGGTGCTGATGGTCCTCAAGTTCTGGACCGTCGTCAGCTATTTCATGCATCTCAAGTTCGACAGCAAGATCTTCACACGGCTGTTCTACACGGGCCTGTTCCTCGCCGTTCTCGTGTTCGCCGCTGTGCTCTGCACGTTCCAGTTCTTCTCACCCAGCTGACCCCATCAGCGGACTCCGGAGGTTGACACCTCGTGTTGGCCAAACTCGACATCACCGCCAATCCATGGGCGTTCCATGCGCACTACGAGGTGTGGGCACTCGTGCTCGTCATCGTCGTCGCGTGGTTCTACGCCGTGCGCGTCATCGGCCCGAAGGCCGTCGCGCCCGGCGAGACCATCGTCACTCGCCGCCAGTGCTGGTACTTCGGTGCGACGATCGCGCTGCTGTGGATCGCCAGCGACTGGCCGATCCACGACATCGGCGAGACCTACCTGTACTCGGCACACATGCTGCAGCACATGATGCTGTCGTATTTCATGCCGCCGCTCGCCGTCCTGGCAATGCCAGAATGGTTGCTGCGTCTGATCATCGGCAAGGGTCGCGGCTACACCGCACTGAAGTTCATGACCAAGCCGGTCGTCGCCGGGGTGCTGTTCAACATGGTCGTGATGGTCACGCACGTGCCGACCATCGTCAACGCGTCCGGGTCCAACGCAGTGCTGCACTACTCGCTCCACTTCTGCCTCGTCTCGACAGCGCTGTTGATGTGGATGCCGGTGATCGGGCCGTTCAAAGAACTACAGATGGGCTATCCGGGCAAGATGATCTACCTGTTCTTGCAGAGCGTTGTCCCGACGGTGCCGGCCGGCTGGCTGACCTTTGCCGATGGGGTCGTGTACAAGCGGTACGACATTCCCGTTCGGGTGTGGGGAATCGGCGTGATCAACGACCAGCAGATGGCCGGAGCGGTGATGAAGGTCGGCGGCACGATGTTCATGTGGGCGATCATCATCTACATGTTCTTCCGGCGCTTCACGGCCGGGTTCGACGCTGATCAGGGCTTCCGGCGGATCAGTTCGCAGACACGCGTGGCCGGCTCGCCGGTGGAGCCGGTCGAGGTCGACGTCCCGACTCTGACGTACGAGCAGGTTGCCGAAGTGTTCGAGCGAGTGCCCGCCGCCCCCGAGCCCGAGCGGTCGAAGTAGAGGCGCTCGACCAGGCGACAGTGCTGCTCTCCTGCGGACCGGCTACTCCCAGCGGAACAGACGAGTCGCAGCGGCCGGAGCGACCACGGCCCAAGCCCCGAGGATCACCCACGATGTTCCCGGTCGGACCCCGCCATGGGCCAACGTTTCGCGCAGGACGTCCGCCAACGCGCCCGACGGCAGGGCTTTGGCCACTGCAGCAATTGGACCGGGCAGCTTGGCGAACGGGATGACCATTCCGCCGAGCAACAACAGAACGAGGTAGAGCCCGTTCTGCGCAGCCAGATTGATCTCGCCGCGTAGCCGTCCAGCCAGGCTCAGTCCGATGCCGGCGAACGCAACGGTTCCGACGATGATGGCTCCGAGCGCACCGAGCCAGTTCGGCGCCGACGGGCGCCAGCCCAGCGCGTAGGCAACGGGAATCAGCACTGCGAACTGAACCAGTTCGACGACGATCACCGAGACGATCTTGGCGATGATCAGCCGGCCCCGGCCGAGTGGCGTCGTGCCCAGTCGCTTGAGCACCTTGTACGTGCGCTCGAACCCGGTACCGATGCCGAGGCTGACCATCGCCGACGACATCACAGCCAGGCCGAGAATGCCGGGTGCGAGGAAGTCGACCGGGTCCTTGGTGCCCGTCGGGAGGACGTCGACGAGGCTGAAGAAGACGAGCAACATCACGGGAATGATCAGGGTCAACAGCAATTGTTCGCTGTTGCGCAGGGTTGTCGAGACTTCGTGACGCAGTTGCGCACGCAGCGGACTCACGGCAACTCACCCGCTGTTTCTGCTGCCGAGATGCTGGGGCTGACGGCGTTTCCGGTGAGCCGCAAGAACACGTCTTCCAAGCGCTGCTGACCGGCGCGCAGGTCGGCAACCGGCTCGCCATGATCGGCCAACCAGGCGGTGAGTGCAGCAACCTGGGAGGTATCGGTGGCGATCACGAACTCGCCGTCACCGAGCGAGCGGACGTCCAATCCGAGTGCGGCGCCGAGGGCTGCGCTGTCGAGCGTCGGCGATGTGCGGAACCGGATTTCATCGTGTCCCCGCCGCAGCGCGTCGAGCGTCCCGTCGGCAACGATGTGCCCGTGCTCGAAGATGACGACGTGATCAGCGAGCTTCTCGGCCTCGTCCAATTCGAGCGATGCCAGCACCACGGCGCAACCCCTGGCGGCCAGGTCGCGCACGATCGAACGGATCAGTTGCCGGCCACCGATGTCGACCCCGCTGGTCGGCTCGTCGAGGAATGCGACATCGGGTTCCGACGCCAGCGCCAAGGCAAGCGAAAGCCGTTGCTTCTCGCCGCCGGACAGCCGGCGATACGCCGACCCGGCTCGCTCGCTCAGCCCGACGCGTTCCAACAGCTCGCCGGGCGCCACGCCCTTTCCGTACAGATCGCAGTACTGGCGGGCGACGTCGCGCACACGTGCCGACGGGGACACGCCGCCATCCTGCAGCATCACTCCCATCCGTCTGCTCAGCGAAGCTTGCTCGCGACTCGGATCGAGGCCGAGCACGCTGACGTGACCCGACGTCGCCTTCCTGTACCCCTCGCAGACCTCGATCGTGCTCGTCTTGCCCGCACCGTTCGGGCCGAGCACTGTCGTCACCTCGCCTGCAGCAGCGCTGAACGAGATATTGTCGACGGCGACCAGGTCGCCATAGCGGACGACGAGCCCTTCGACCCGGACTGGATCGGTTGCGGTCGCTGTCACGAACCCACGCTACGGCAACGGTCTCGTCGCTTGAAATCGACGCGTGGGACCGCCGCGCGAAAAGCGATTCGTTTCCCGTTGTGCATCGGCGTTCGAATCTCCCAGGGGCGGTCGCGGCGCACGGGTAGCGTGAGCAACCGTGATCGATGTCCGACTTCTCCGCACCGACCTCGACGGCGTGCGCACCGCGCTGGCCCGTCGTGGCAAACCTGACATCCTCGAACAGGTCGATCATGCCGCAGCACTGGACGAGCGTCTGCGCGAGATCACCGCCGAGCGCGATGACGTCCGTCGCCAGGTCAACGAGATCAGCAAGAGGGTCGGCCAACTGCGCAAGGCCGGCGACACCATCGCTGCGGAGACGGCGATGGCCGACAGTCGTCTGCTCGGCGACACCGAGCGGGCGTTGGTGGCTGAACACGAAGACGTCTCCGATGCCCTCCGCCAGCTGCTGTTGAGAATCCCCAACCTGCCCCATCCCGACGCACCCGATGGTGCCGGCGAGGACGACAACCCGCTGATCAAGGGACCGGTCAACATGCCCGAGTCGTTCGAGGACCACCAGCGAGTTCCGCATTGGGAAAGTGCGACAGCGCTCGGCATTCTCGACAACGAACGGGCGACCAAGATCAGCGGTGCGATGTTCACGATGCAGCGTGGGCTCGGAGCAACCATGGCCCGCGCGCTGTGCCAACTCGCGCTCGACAACAACGCCGATGCGTTCGAGGAGATCCGCCCTCCGACGTTGGTCACGACCGCGACGTTGACGGCCACCGGCCAGCTGCCGAAGTTCGCCGACGACGCTTTCTCGATCGAGCGCGACGATCTGTGGGCGATCCCGACGGCTGAGGTGCCGCTGACCTCGCTGTACGCGAACGAGGTGATCGACGAAGCGCAACTGCCAGCGCTGATGATGGCGCAGACCTCGTGCTTCAGGCGTGAGGCCGGCTCGGCCGGTCGGGACACCCGAGGAATGTTGCGCACTCACGAGTTCGACAAGGTCGAGATCCTCGCCGTGTCGATGCCGGAAGAGGCGCCGGCGCTGCTGATCGAAATGCTGGCTCGCGCCGAGCGCACGATTGCATCGCTCGGAATGCCGTACCGGATCATCGAGATCTGCACCGGCGACATGGGTCAGAGCCATCATCGGTCGTACGACATCGAGGTCTACGCGCCCGGTTGCGACAAGTGGTTGGAAGTCAGCAGCGTGAGCTGGTTCGCCGACTATCAAGCCCGCCGGGCCGAGATCCGCTTCCGCCGCCCGGACAAGAAAGGCACCGAGATCGCGCACACACTGAACGGCTCGGCGCTCGCGGTGCCCCGAGTATGGGCGGCCATCATCGAGAACAATCGCCAAGCTGACGGAAGCATCGTGATTCCCGCCGTGCTGCACCCGTACATGCGCGGCGCGACGATCATCCCGGCCACCTGATGGACGGCCCGACCAGCGATTCGACCGATGATTCGATCCGCGATCGGCGTGTGCAGTACGAGTCCGCTGGACTGGATGTCGCCGACCTGGCGGCCGACCCCGTCTCGCAGTGGAAGCATTGGTATGCGCAGGCCGAGCAGGCTGGGTGCGTCGAGCCGAACGCGATGGTCATCAGTACGACCGGCCTCGACGCCATTCCGGACAGTCGCTACGTCTTGGCCCGTGGCGTCACCGCAGCCGGATTCACCTTCTACACCAACTACGCGTCATCGAAAAGCGCGCAGCTCACCGGTTCGCCTGGTGTGTCCGCGCTGTTCACGTGGCTGCAACTGCATCGCCAGATGAAGATCCGCGGCACCGTCTCCAAGGTCTCGGCCTCGGATTCGGACGCCTATTTCGCGTCCCGACCCCGTGCGTCCCAACTCGGGGCATGGGCATCGCCGCAGTCGCAGGTCCTCGCCGATCGCGCCGAACTCGACGCGCATGTCGAGGCTGTGGCACGGCGGTTCGAGAACGTCGACGTGATTCCTCGCCCCGACAACTGGGGCGGATGGCTGATATCCGTCGTCGAGGCCGAGGTCTGGCAGGGCCGACCGAGCCGCCTGCACGACCGCTTCCGCTACCGTCGCCAGTCGACCCAGTCGACCGAATGGGTCATCGAGCGCCTCGCGCCGTAGTCCGTCGGGACTGGCCGCCGCTTCGCTTTGGCTGCTCCCTCCTGCGGCTTGTCGCTGGCGCTCGCGGTCTCGATCGAGTGAGGTTGCCCACACTGGTTGTGGCAAACCGCGCCGGGTGTCGACCAGCAACTTCAACCGTGCGCGATCCGCTACACCGGGTGTGGCCAAGTGCACAGCGCCGCGAGAACGATCGCAGAGCCGGCGATCTGTTCGGCCGACCCTCCCCCCGAAGTGCCGGGAGGAGACACCCGCCGAGCGTCTGGGTGCCGTAAATCCGTCGGGGCTGGCCTCCGCTGCGCTTTGGCTGCACCCTCCTGCTCAGTCGTTGCGGGCCGTTGGCCAGGCGGCGGCGGCTTCCGCGAGGGCGGTGACGAGGGCTTCGGTGTGCGGCGTGTAGCCCGGGCCTTCCCAGTCCCACCACATCGGGCTCGAGCCGCGCACTCGCGGCGGCAACTCGATCTGCACACCCTGGTGCTCGGGCAGGTTGACCGGATTGTCGATGTGCTGACCGCGCAGATCTGCGGGAATGGTCTCGAGGTCGCTGCGGATGTCGTAGGCCGGCAGCCGACGTTGGAGATGCGGCACGATGTGCGCAGCCAGCGTTCGATTGCGTCCGCCGAGGAGTAGCGACGTGAACAACTGTTGGCGTCCGAAGCCGTGCACGGTGATGACCACGTCGACGTGCGCGATGAACGACTGCATCGTCGGGGAGTCGGCCGGGCTGAGCTTGTGCGACGGGATGTGCCACTGCAGGTCTTCCGGTTGCAGTAACCCGTAGTAGCTCGCGCCGCAGCGTTGCGCGGCATCAGCAGCGATGACGTCGGTCATCTCCTCCAACGAGCCACCGTGGAAGGCCATGAATCCGAACGTGGAACGCAGCACGCACTCCTCGCGCACGCCAGGGCTGGCCAGGAGTTGGGCGAGCATCATCCGTCGACCTCGTGTTGCGGTCCGCCGACATTGTCGTCTCGGCGCGTGACGGCGAGGTAGACGATCCCGATCACGACCGGCACAGCGAGGACGAAGGCCAGTTTGATGAAGCCGAGCCGATACAGCGAATCCTGCAGCGACCCCTGCCAGCCGCCGACGCGACTGGTCAGCCCGTCCGATCCGCGTTCGCTGATGTTCGAGTACCAGTACCACGTCAGGTACATACCCGTTGCGATCAACAGAACGGACCCGACCCTGTCGACATAACGCAACGCACCGTGCAGGACCTTGAGCAGACCACCACTGGCGAAGGCGAGCGTCACGGTCAGCGCGGTCACGCTGAGCCCCATTCCCAGGCCGTACAACGCGGTGCTGACGAGACCACTGACGGTGCCTCTGGTCGCGAACGAGCCGAAAATACCGCTGATCAGGATGGGGATCGTGCACCCGATCGAGGCAACCGCGTACGCGACGCCGAACCCGAACATCGACACCATCGTCCGTGAACGCTGCTTGCCCTCGCCGACGTGGGGGAGAGCGAACTTCGGCCGCCACCCGGCGAGCATGAAGCAGCCGAGGATGACCATCGCGACGCCGATGATGAGCGAGAGGTATTTGGCGTTGGCGACCAGTGAGTAGGTGAGCAGTCGGCCGATGGTGCCGACAACGAGGAACACGACGATGAAGCCGGCTGACATCGCGAGGCTGACCACGAGAGCTCGGTTGACGCTGGCCCGCTGGGTACCTGGCCGTGAGCCCTCGAGCCCGAGGAAGTACATCAGGTACGCGGGAAGCATCACGAAGCCGCACGGGTTGATCGCGGCGAACATTCCGAGCGCGAGGCTGTACGCGAAACGACCCTCGATCAGCGCGGCGATCATGGTGAGATGGCGGCGACGTTGGCCCGAATCGTCGCTTCGTCGAGGGCAATGCCCTTCTGCGCGACGATTGTGCCGTTGGCCGATATGAACAGCGTGTAGGGAAGCCCGGTGACGCCGAGCGCGCCGGTCAGTTCCCCGTTGTGGTCGGACAGGAGTTGATACTTGACGCCCTTGTCGGTCGCGAACTTGATCGCACTCGGGGTGTTCTCGAGCGTGTCGACGCCGATGAATTCGACCTTGTCGCCGACATCGGCCTGGACCTTGGCCAACAGCGGCATCTCGGTCTTGCAGGCTTCGCAGGTGACTGCCCAGATGTTGATCACCAATGGGTGGCCGATCAGGCCGGCCGTCGACACGGTGTTGCCCTGCGTATCGACCAGATTCACCGTCGGCAGCTTCTCGCCTTGGACGACCTTGTTGGTCGGGATCTGGTTCGGATCGCTGTAGACGGTGCCTGGCGTGACCCGCGCTTCGGTCGAAGCGTTGCTGTTCGACCGACTGAGCAGGTAGCCGCCACCAACGCTGATCAACACTGCGGCAGCGAGCGAGCCGGTGAGGATGCGCTTGTTGACGGCCACCCATTCAGGATAGGGAAAAAGATATTGGACCGGGGGTCGCTCTGGGCGTTGCCCCGGTCCAACGATTCAGGCGACGCGGACAGCCACCTCGATCGCGTCCTCGTCGATGACGACCAGCGGACGAGGGTGTTTCGGTGGACGTCCCCTCGGCCGTTTGTCGGCAACGATCCGGCCGGTCTCGATCAACTGCCCGCCCCACACACCCCACGGTTCAGCGCGTTCGAGCGCCCCTTCGAGGCACGCGGCCGACAGCGGGCACTTCCCGCAGATCGCCTTGGCGCGTGCCGTTGCGATCGGCTCGTCCGAGAAGAACAGGTGAGTCAGCGTTCCGTTGCCATCACGGCATCGGGCTCGGTTCCAGTTGGCCGCCGACGTGTCGGTAGCGCCGAGCGTGTCGGTGGCGCCGAGCGCGTCGGTCGCACCGGTGATGAAGGTTCTTGTATCGACTTCGGTGAAAGAGACGACGTACATCTGGATTCCTCTCGGGTGATTGCGCTGGGTTCGTTTGCTGGTGCTGGTGCTGGTGCTGGTGCGTGCCGACCTGTTTCGGGGAACAAAAAAGGCCGCCGGGGAAGTGATCCCGGCGGCCTCGGAGCGATTCTGCTCGACGTACGTGCTACGTCGATCGCTGTCCGAGCCGTCGGGGCTGGCGCTTGTTCACGGTGTTTGCCATATGCGTCGCGAAACCGTTGGAGACGGAGCGATCACATGTGACGGTCATCGTCTGCCAGCCGTACTCGAGGCCATTCCGTGGCGACGAGGGCATTGCGGGCGTCGCCGGCACGAGGCGCGCTGCAGCGGCGGCGTGGCCGGCTGTCTGATGTGCGTTCATGATGCGATCCATGGCGAAGAGCTTTCTCGACGAAGGGTGCGGCGGCGGCCGAACCGAGTTCCAGGAAACCACAGATCGGAAAAGAGTGCAACCCATTTAAACCGTCGATTCACCGACCGAGGAGGTGGCGAGTCGTCAAACGCGCGTCGGGCGATCAGGAATCGGCAGCGTTCGGATCGGCCATCGCCAGTGCACATGCATCCGGATGGGCGGCCACCCATTCTTCGATCTCCGGCAGCGGACTGAGTTGCTCACCGCGCCTCCATGCGTCGAGGTACTTCCACGGCCAGATCACTCCGCGGCGCACCGACCACTCCTTCCCCGGACACGGTGGCGAGATCGCAAAATGAACGTGGCATGCACCGGCACGTCCGGTCATGCCCATCAGCCCGAGAGGGTGGCCGACCTCGACCCGGACCCCGGGCTCGATGTCGGTTGCGAGCGAGTCGAAATGGGCCATGTAGTACCGCACGCCGTCGTCGCCGAGGATTGCAACGGACTTGCCACCGCGTGTCGCAGGGTTGTCGATCGCCTTGTCCCAACCGTCGTCGCGTCGCGCCTCGAGGATCACGCCGTTCACGGGTGAGATCAACGACGACCCGCAACTCCTGGGCACGAACACATCGCTTGCCGGGTAATCGTGATGGACGCGGGAGTAGCCGGCGTGGGCCCCATCGGCAACGGGCATCCCGTACGGTGTCGCTCCCGGTCCGCCCGACGTAGCGCCGGTGGTCGACGTGGCACCGTCTGTCGTGATGTCGGCGGTCGTGGCGGCGGTCGTGGTGATGTCGGCGGTCGTGGCGGTGGTGGTGGTGGTCGTGCCGGGCGCACTCGACGTCGCGACCTGACCGCCCGGCGTCGAGGCCGCCGGAATCGAGGTCGCCGGAATCGAGGTCGGAACTGATGTCGACGGAGTCGATGTCGACGCTCCCGCAGCGGAAGTCGACGACGGGGCAGTTGACGACGGACTGGTTGACGACCGGGCAGTCGACGACGAACATGCGGCGAACGTGATCGCGAGCGTCGACAACGTGACCGTCAACACCGCGTGCGTTCGCCACTTGATCACGCGCCGACTCTACGCGTGCCGGTGAGCGCCAGGGCAGCTGCCGCTCGGTAGGGTCGGCGCCAGTGTCATCTGCGTCGGAACACGAACCGCTCGTCGATCGGCCGGACGACGGTCGAATCTACGACGCGCGCCGGCGGGTCCGGCTCGGCGACTGCTCACCGAGGGGGCGGGTTCGGCTCGATGCATGTGCGCGCTTCCTCCAGGACATCGCCAACGACGATTCACGCGATGCCGGCAGTCCGAATGCAACCGCATGGGTGGCGCGGCGGACGGTGATCCGGGTCGATCGCTTTCCCGAGTACCTGGACGTGGTCTCGCTGTCGACGTGGTGCAGCGGGCTCGGGGCGCGGTGGGCCGAGCGGCGATATTCGATGGCGAGTGTGCAGGACGACGACGCCGGCGGATCCGCCACACGGGGTCGGCCCGGACGGATCGAAGCGAGCACCCTGTGGGTCCACATCGACATGGCGACGATGAAGCCGGTGCCGGTCCCAGCTGACTTCGCCGAGCAATTCGCGACAGCTGCCAACGGACGGCATGTGAAAGCCCGCCTCCACCTGCCGCTCCGTCCGCCGGGCGGTGAGGTGACGATGACGCCGTGGCCCGTCCGGTTTGCTGACTTCGATGTACTCGGACACGTCAACAATTCGGTCTACTGGGCGATGGTCGAAGAGCGACTCGCCGGCCGGCCGGAATTGACCGCTCCACTGATCGTCACCGTTGAACACCACGCCGGCATCGACCCTGGCGACCTCGTCGACATCGCTGCCTTCGCACGAGTCGACGGCGTCGACCTCTGGGTCACGGCGGGGGATGGTCATCTGGCCGCCGTCGTCCGCGTCCAGTTTCTATGAACCGTGCCGGTGACCGGTGTCGGTGACCGGTGACCGGTGTCGGTGCGGGTCAGCGGAGGGGACGCAGCATCGCCTTCAGCGCACGCCGGACCTTCTTCGAGTCGTACCGTTCGAAACGGTCGGCGAAGTCAGCGCGAGCCGCTGATCGCTCGGCATCGATTCGTTTGCCGAGTTGATCGAGAGCGGCCATCGTCGACTTCGAGGCATGCTCTCGTTCGAACTCGTCGGCGATCACCTGCAGCTGCGCGGCATGGACCTCCGCGTCCTGGTGGCGACCGAGGTCTTCCTGCAGTGCCTTCAGTCGGCGGACGAACTTCTTGCCCGGCTTGTGCGGGAGTAGGGCATCGAAGCAGTCGACGAGGTACCGCAACTTCTTCGCGTCCTTGCGCAGTGCGTGGAGCTGAACGGCGTCGGCGTGAGCGCCGATCATTCGCCCCCGGGCCACGAGATGTTCCTGGGCGGTGTCGATCCGATCGGCCACGACACGTCCGAGCCGACGGTGCGCATGCTTGCCGATCGGTTCGGTGCCACTGCTGAGAGCGTTCAACTCTGCTGTCCAGAGCTCGAGCAGTTGTTCGGCGCGTTCGGACCCGAGGTCCTCGACGAGGGCCTCGAAGGCGGCGCGACGTCGGCTCTCGAGCCGGTCGAGCACGGGGCGGAGACCAACGACGGTCTGGGTGTCGAGACCATCGACGTAGCCATGCCATCCGGCGATGAAGACATCGAAATCCCGAGTCGGCCCCGTCGTCCCGGCAAGCCACGTGAACTCGTCGCGAAACAGGTCGAGTGTCTGTTCGGAGATGATGTGTGTTGCGCTGGAGATGATCGAGCGCGTCCGTCGGATCGCAATGCGGAGTTCGTGCAGCGATTCGATGTCCGCGCTGTCGCCAGCCGCCGCGCCGTCTTTGGTGGGTTGCCAGTGCTCATGGATCTCCACGGCGAGGCCGGCGAGCACGATCGCGTAGCCATCAGCGGCCCGCTGGTCAGCGCATACTGGAACCATGTCCACGGAGATCGAGCGAAAGTTCATCGTCCATCATCTACCCTCAGCCGGGGTTGGATCACGCATCGGGATTCGACAGGGTTACCTGGCCGAGGAGGGCGAGACCGAGGTTCGGGTACGGATCACCCCCGATCGTGCCGTGATCACCGTCAAGATCGGTGGAGCGCATGCCACGGAACTCGGCCGTGGAACCCGGACCGAGGTCGAGGTGGCCGTCGGCCGCGATGATGCCGAGGAACTGTGGGTGCACACAGAGGGACGACGGATCGTGAAGACCCGGTCCCGGGTCGATGTCGACGGCGGAGTCGCCGAGATCGACATCTACGAAGGAGTCCTGCACGGGCTGATCGTCGTCGAGGTCGAGTTCGAATCCGAGCAAGCCTCGGCAGCCTTCGTGCCACCGGGATGGTTCGGGCCAGAGGTCACCGGTCGCGTCGGATGGAGCAACGCTTCGCTCGCCCGCAACGGCCGACCGGCGGAACCGCCTGCCGTACCGATGGATGCCGAGTGACCTACAGTGTCCGTCGCGGGTGGAAACGCATTCTTTGCGTTGTCCAAAAGGAAAAGTCGATGCGCTCCTCGAGCACACCCGTTCTCACCAGATCAGCCCTCACCAGATCAGCCCTCACCAGATCAGTTCTCGCCAGATCAGTTCTCACCAGATCAGTTCTTGCCAGGTCGATGGCGTCGGTCGGTGCGGCGGTGCTCGTCGTCGGGCTGTCCGCGTGCATCCCCTCGGCCAGCAAGAAGTCGTCGACCACACTCAGTTCATTGACGACGACGCCGCTGCCGTTGATCACCGCTCCCGTGATCACGGCTCCCTCGTCGACCACCATCGTCGGCGGTTCGAACGTCGTCGTGATCACGGCTGGGACCGTGGTCCAACCAACGGCAAACCCGTCGGCGAACCCGACCGCGACGACGACGGCCAAGACCACACCGGCGCACCCTGGCGCTGCCACGACCACAACCATTTCGAAGGCAACGGCCACCACCAAGCCAACGTCCACGACGGTGCAGTCGAAAGCAACCACGACCACGTCGG